>WLPB01000121.1 GCA_009698975.1 Actinomycetota bacterium
AAAGGGAGCGCATTTTCTATATGATCACTTTCAGTTCCGTAGTAAGGAACTATGTGAGCAACTTCGATTGCTTCAATACTCGAAATTCCGCTAACAGCACATTTTTGGGTGTAGGAATCGAGAACTTTTTTTCTGAATTCTGATGATCCCGGACGAACAACAGACTCTCTCATTTCTCGATTCAAATTTTCTCTTTGTTTTATCCAGTCAAGAGCAGGTTGCCAATCTTCGTAAGCGGATGGCATTTCTTCGGTCGCATGACCCAACCAGAGTAGGGCTGCATTTTTGAGCTGCAGTAGGCCCAATGCAGTTACTGTCCCACCCCCGCCCGACGGGGCATGTTCACTTGCGAAATCTGGGTGCCACAACAATCCAGCATTTTCAATGATCCTTCGTGCCATGGCGGGCATACCGCTGACAATGGGAATCCCCATCACGGCTGCTACATCTGTGAAAAATACTGTTGGTACGGAAGACCCAACGGTCGTATCCACAGTTTTTATCCCCAACAATTCGCACGTTTCGTGAATTATCTGGTTTTTAGTAGGTAAAGATCGCGTCATGAGCCGAAAGATGTCCCCTCTGCCGTATATCTTGACCACATGAGCGTAACCTTCATCGACTTATTTGCCGGCATTGGTGGCTTTCATGCTGCCGGCGAGTCTCTTGGATGGGAGTGCGTGTTTGCAAACGAGATCGATCCTTCAGCGGCAGCAATTTACAAATTGAATTGGAATCTGTCGGCGCTGGGCAACCTTCATGATCACACACGTGGAAATAAGAAAAAGCCAATTCCTGGGCATGATGTTCTTTTTGGTGGTTTTCCTTGTCAACCATTTTCAAAAAGTGGAAAACAACTTGGAATGGATGAAGATCGCGGTTCTCTTTTTCATGACATTGCTTTTATTTTGGAAAAACACAAACCGTCCATGGTCGTCTTGGAGAACGTTAGAAATATTGCGGGTCCACGCCATGCACACGAATGGAAGTACATAATCGAGAAATTGCGCGATCTCGGTTACAGAGTTTCTTCAAAACCCTTTGTCGTGTCACCGCACAAAATCCCACCAAGCTATGGAGGAACGCCTCAAGCGCGTGAGAGAGTTTTCATCGTAGGAACCAAACTTCCGTCTAAGCGACATCATTTAGCCGGCGATGACACGCCCCTAACTTTTCCCACGGATTTCGATGGCTGGGATATCGGTAACTGGGATTTGTTCAATGATTTACCGCTCGAACCTAATTCACCTCAAGTCAAAATGAAGTATCGCTTGAGCAACGACGAAACGAGCATTCTAGAAGCCTGGGATTCACTCGTAAAGGAAATGCTCATACATCGCGATGGACTACGGCTTCCTGGATTTCCACTTTGGTCTGACCTTTGGGGCAAGAAACCGATTTACGTAAAAGATTCTAAAGCTCCCGACTGGAAGTTAGATTTCGAATCAAAAAATGAGCAGTTCTACAAAGAGCACAAAAAAGTTATAGATCATTGGTTGTCGACTCATCCCGAGATTAGGGAGGCGTCACCTTCAAAGCGTAAATTAGAGTGGCAAGCGCAAGATATGAAATCTCTTTGGGACGGCTTGATTCACTTTAGGCCTTCTGGAATACGCGTTAAACGGCCTACGTATGTTCCCGCGTTAGTTGCGATTACTCAGACGACAATTATTGGAAAATACAAACGTCGCATAACCCCTACTGAGGCTGCGAGACTTCAGGGAATGACAGATTCGTTCACCTTTGGCGACCAGAATGATGTTTTGAGTTATAAGCAATTAGGTAATGGTGTGGCAGTTGGAGCGGTTTATCAGGTAGTTAAAGCTGCAGTGGAGCGCGATGCGGAGATATTGAAGATCACAAATCCAGGCCTACTCAGGAGCGTCAGAAAGGCGCGTAAGAGTCACATTAAGGAAAGGTCACAAGAAACAATCACCTCGAAGTTAGAGATTTCTTAGTTTTCTTCATAAGTCCTTGAGGAATCTTCTATGACTAGTCCATTTGAATTTGCAGGGAAGAGCAAACCGAGAGCGTAAACATCTGGTTTTGGTACCTCTTCATAAAATGGCCTAATCAAGTGAACTTGAATTGTAATTGCTTCATCAGAGAACATTTCAGAATCACCCGGATATCCAATCCCGCTACGCCCTGACCTACCTTGAAAAATGTTAGCAATTACTTGTTCCTCGGGTGAGCGATCTGGGTCTGCTCTAAAGTGAAGCATTGAACGCTCTCTGAACTCTTGCGCATTGGAAACAGGATTCCAATCCATGAAAACTAAATTAGCCGAACCTAATGAAACTTCATCGGGTAAAGATTGGATTGCCCAGATAAGGTCATCAAGTTCCGCTCTATTTGCAGGCGCCATTGGCCAGTCAGCCAGTAATTCTAAAGCTTCATTTATGGGTAACGTCGTGAAATAGTTACATCTTTCATCTCTGGTCTCTTGAGGCAAAACCTGCAAATTACCGGTGTAACTCCTAAGTCTTTCCCCAAATTCTGACTGCAGATTAGCCATCTTCGGATCAAACAACATGTGCTGCTTAAAAGTGGAGAGCCGTCGTTGGCTAACTCCCAAAGAAATTACCTGGCTACGTACTGGACGATAAGATGGATCCAGAAGGAATCTTCTTCGCCATTCGGCTAATCGCTGTCCTTTTCTATCAACTTTTCCTAGTTGGCTTCTAATCGAATCTTCGTGATCTACATAAGAAATATAAGCTTGAATATGGTCTTCGAAGAACCAGCCTCTTAACAAATCTTTATACTTACGTTTATATCCAAAAAATCGACCGCGCTGTTGAATGACGTCTACATTGCCAACCCCTGTAGATCGTGGCATATATGTCACCGCGAGATTTTCAATGGTAAAACCTCGCTCGAGTTTATTTCCACCAATTAGGATCCAACCGGCCCGACTTAGCCACTCGTCAGCATTGATGTTGTCAGTCTCAGAATTTACTATTCGCACTTCAATCTTGGATATCCACCATCGAATTTCGGATAGCGCCAAATCTAAATTCCAACCGCGCTCCAACTTGCAAGTTTTCATGATCTCATTTAGTGCTGGAGTGAAAAAAGCATCCTTCTCTAGTTCAAAGAGGAGTTCCTCGGGTTGGCGGAGAATGGTCTCCCATGACGACAAGACGCTACTTACCCACTTTTCGTATCGATTGTGTAATATTTTTTGGGCCGATGGATGAATTAGCATGCTAATTGGCTTTGGATAACTTCTATTCTGTGCAATATGAAGAGCTAGTAGGTAGTAAGCAAGTGATTGCTTCAAACTGTTGGGAATGGGCGACATTGGTGAAACATCGAAGACTTGCTCAGATTCACTTTCTGGAATCGTTTTCGTGAACGCGTAGTAATCATTGAAAAGTTCATTCCCACCTAAATAGTCTGAGCCGGATTCAAGTAATGTCACGTATTTAGGGGAGAGGGTGTCCTCAATGCTCACCAATAGTGGCCCCTGTGGTGTCGCTGTGTACATGACGTAACTATGTCGAAGTAGGGAACGGCGAAGGCGCCCGATAGCTGAATAAATCGTAGATTCCTCGCCTACTGCCCAACTCAAGTTTAAGCCGGCTTGATCGCCTTCATCGTCAACTATGAGAACTGGAAAATCGTTTAAATCTATTTTTGATCGCAGACTTTCAATCAAAGCCGTGGCCTCATCAATTGAAGTTCGATTCTTTAAAACTGAAATCACAACCGTTGGCTTAAATGATTCAGGCGCATCCGGCTCACGCCAGATGCTTAATCCCTTTTGCAATTTTGATAAATTATTTGCGTGATCGCGTTTCTTAGGTTTTACCATCATGATCCAGGGATTAGCTCCGCCATTTCCCTCGGCACGTAAATCCTTTTTTAGTCGGTCAGAAGTTTGCAATAGAAGTTGATCTTTAGTTCCCGCCAGGACTACTACTAGAGGGAAGCCATTTTCATGCGCAAGCGCAATTAATCCAGTGAAAGACATTGTTTTTCCGCTTTGAACTTCGCCAACCACTAGTTGGCAATTCGAATTTGATGGTTCGCCAAGCAGTTCAGTTCTCTCGAGAATTTTCTTGGTAATTCTCTCTAATTTTTCAGTTGATACCTGATC
>WLPB01000122.1 GCA_009698975.1 Actinomycetota bacterium
GGAATCAAGATTCTGGCCCTCGAGTAAGAACAGAATCTCGGGATCGCGGATAAAACCACACTTGATAACTTCAGCTAGACCTGCAGCAAAATCTCGTCTGGATAGCGATTGCAACCACTTGGTATCAATTATTACCGCCACAGGTGAATGAAAAGCACCCACAAGGTTCTTTGCAGTATTGGTATTAATGCCCGTCTTGCCGCCGATTGCAGCATCTACCATTCCCGCTAAAGTTGTTGGAACTGCAATCCAATCAATTCCCCGCAACCATGAGGCGGCCACAAAGCCAGCCAAGTCAGTTACTGCTCCGCCACCGATACCGACAATGAGATCTGTGCGGGTGAAGCCATCATGATGTAGCTTCTCCCAGAGTCCAGCTGCAACTACCGCGCTCTTACCCGCTTCTCCATCAGGAATTGGATAGTGATAGACAGTGCAATGAGAGAGGTTGATAGCAGGAATAACTGCCTTTGATGACTCTGAAGAAATAATCGCGACTTTATTTCGGTTAAGAGTGAGGGATTCTAAAAGAGGCGCCCAATCTTGATCGAGGTGTACCTGATAAGACTTCTCGGCTCTGACCTCGATACTACTCATCTTTGAGCGCCTTCGCATGTAAGCGATATTCGAGTGAAATCTCATCTGCAATCTCTTCTGGACTCTTTCCATCAACTTCAACAACTATATCGGCAAGAGATTCGTAGATAGGTGCACGATCATTCATGAGCGCTTGCCATTGTGCACGAGGACTCCCGAGAAGCAATGGTCGATCACGGTTAAAACCCACTCGTGAAGATACCTCGGCAAGAGAAATTTTTAAATAAGCGATAAAGCTTCCGCTGACCCGCAGAGCCGATTGAGAATCGACGCTCAGACATGCGCCTCCTCCTAGCGATAGAACTGTGGCATCTTCTAAAAGCGCGGTGCGAAGTACTATCTTTTCAATAGCGCGGAAGGCATCTTCGCCATCTTCAGTGAAGATATCCGAAATTTCACGCCCGCTTTGCGCCGTAATCATTAGATCAGTATCGCGCCACTGGGTTGAGAGGGCCGATGCCAGGATTGCGCCGACAGTGGATTTTCCAGCTCCCATTGGGCCAATCAAAATGATTCGAGGTGTCATTTGAGATTACTTAAAA
Source organism: Actinomycetota bacterium (assembly GCA_009698975.1). The sequence goes on from WLPB01000122.1 coordinate 1,140, forward strand.
CTTAGATTTTCCATGTATGAGAGGTAGTTGCGTCGGGTCTCACCAACTGAATCTCCCCCGAATTTTTCAAGAACTGCCTCTGCTAGAACTAACGCTGCCATCGCTTCAGCGACGACTCCAGCTGCTGGAACGGCGCAGACATCCGATCTCTGGTTAATTGCCTTTGCGCTCTCACCAGTAGCGACATCAATTGTGTCTAACGCTTTTGGAACCGTTGAGATAGGTTTCATCGCAACAGAAACGCGAAGTATCTCTCCGTTAGACATACCGCCTTCCGTGCCACCTGCGCGATCGGTGCGACGAACTATCGCTCCACTTGCTGACTTCTCAATCTCATCGTGGGCTACTGAGCCTCTCCGCGCTGCGCTCTTAAATCCATCACCAATCTCGACGCCCTTGATCGCCTGTATACCCATCATCGCTGAAGCTAGACGCGCATCAAGTCGACGATCCCAATGCACATGGGAACCTAGACCAGGTGGGAGATTGTAGGCGAGAACTTCACAGACACCTCCGAGAGTGTCGCCATCGGCATGCGCCGATTCAATCTCAGCAATCATGAGAGCTGAGGTTGCTTTATCCGAACAGCGCACAGGATCACTATCGATCCGCTGCATCTGCGAGAACTCAGGCAACTCTCTTCCTTCTGGAATTGAGACGCCACCAATAGCTGTCACATGACTTAATATCTGAATTCCAACACTCTGCTCGAGAAAGGCACGGGCTACTGCGCCGAGCGCTACACGAGCTGCCGTCTCGCGCGCACTAGCTCTTTCTAGAATTGGTCGTGCGTCATCGAAATCATATTTTTGCATTCCTACTAAATCTGCATGTCCGGGACGTGGTCTAGTTAATGGAGCGTTACGCGCTAGATTCGCAATTTCATCTACTGGAACGGGGTCGGCTGACATTACCTTCTCCCACTTCGGCCATTCACTATTTCCAACCGTCAGCGCAATTGGTCCGCCTTGCGAGAGACCAAGTCGCACTCCTCCCAAAATCGTTACTTTGTCAGCTTCGAAGTTCTGTCGCGCACCACGGCCATAACCAAGACGGCGGCGAGAGAGATGCGCATCGATATCGGCAGTCGTAATCTGAATCTGGGCGGGCATCCCCTCGAGAATTGCCGAGAGAGCTTGGCCATGAGATTCACCAGCAGTTATCCAACGCATGGTCCTATTGTGACAGATAGAGACCCGTTCTAGCTTGGAGAATCTGCGCTCTCGCTCATATTCCGAGATGAATTGCGATAATCGGTAGCAAGAGGGCTGGCGCTAATGGAATATGGGTATCTCTTAAGCCGCTTGCTACTCGAACGACCAGGAGTCGGATGAATTGGATGAAGAGGATCAGCAAAAACATCGAGATATAGCGCGATGAGAAAATCGAATGAGCAGAACTCCAGAATAGAAGTAGAAGTAACTTGATGTCTCCCCCACCAAGATTTATCGGCACCGCCAGAAGTAAAAGAGCTAGCGTTGCGCAGAGCGAGAGAGACAACTGCATCTCTTCGTGCATTACGAGAAGAGGGATAGCCAAAACTAGCAGCGCTCGATTGGAGATGATGTGATCTCGAATATCCTGATAAACGATGAAGAGTGAAGTGAGAATTAACATAACCTGCATAGGTGCAGGTTATGTGCATACAAAGAGCTCTCTTTTACCCCTGTGGATTAGCTAACTGCATTGAAAAGTTTAGGACGTAAATGGTGAGCAAGCGCTTCGTGATCGAGAGAATAACCAAGGACAAGCTCTAGCTGAGCAATCCCCTGATATAGAAGCATCTCAAGACCGCTCACTACCTGACCACCTGAATCTTTCCAACGCGATGCCAAGTGAGTGGGCCAAGGATTGTAGATAATGTCGAATAACAACCCTGCACCAGAACCAGAGAGTGAATCAGCGATCAAGTCAGCAGCACCTGCCGGAGTAGTGTTTACAACGAGATCGTAAGGCGAGAAGTCAATCGAATCACTCCAGCGAAGATACTGGAAGTTGCTCTCTTCAACTGCGGATTCGAGCGTGCTTCTTCTTGTCGAGGTTCTTCCGAGAACGGTGATGTTTGTGGAGATGCTATCGAGGGCACCAACTACTGCGCGGGCTGTGCCACCGGCACCTAGAACCAAAACTGATTGAAAACTTTTAAAACCTTGCACTGCAAGAGATTCAACAAAACCCTGACCGTCAGTTGTGGTCAGATGCCACTCTCGATCGCCTCGATAGAGAGTATTTGCGGTCTGAACGCGAGTGCTCAGCGAATCTGTAAAGACGCCCAAGGAGAGCGCTTCTTCCTTAAGCGGCATAGTTATTGAGAAGTAGTCGAAATCTTCTCTACGCGATTGAAAGAAAGTCGATAACTCACCTTCTCGCACCTCTATCGGCTCATATGTACCCTTAATTCCAAGATAGGCAAAGGCTTCTTTATGAAGTAGGGGTGAGAGCGAATGCGTTATTGGCGAACCAATCACCGCCCCACGAATCATTTTTTTACTCATTTACTTAAATTTGCCTTCCCGAAGATTCTTCTTGTAGATGAGCTTCCACTCTGAAAATTGCGAGAAAGATTCGGTAAAGCGGGTATCACCTGGTGCAACTGTAATGAAGTAGAGCCAATCGCCGGGTGCCGGATTACCAGCTGCTTGCATAGCCAAGAAACCTGGATTATTAATCGGCGTTGGCGGTAGCCCGCGATTTTGATAAGTGTTGAAGGGTGATTTAAGGAGCGTTGATTTGGTAGATAGGAAGATAGAACCCCTCGACTCCATGATGTAATGCACAGTTGAGTCGAATTGAAGCGGCATATTAATCGCAATACGGTTTCGGACCACTTGCGAAATCTTTCGGTAATCCCCAGTTCCTCCTTCAGCCTCAGCGAGCGAGGCGATGATTAACAATTCTTGCGGAGTGAAACCGTCTTTGGAGGCAGATATACCGGCTCGCTCAATCTCTCTCAATCCGCGATCCA
>WLPB01000123.1 GCA_009698975.1 Actinomycetota bacterium
ACGGAAGAGGTACATATATGGACTTGGATTACTCAGTCGAAGCGCGCGGTAAACATCTATTGCATCTGCCGTGCACTCCATTGTAAATCGCTGTGAAAGCACGATTTGGAAAGCTTCACCTGCGCGAATCTCTTCTTGTGCGATGAGGACTTTACTTCGAAAATCTGAGGCCAACATATTGCTCTGAAAATCTGGTTGTTCTAATTTAGGAATTTCGTTGAAGTCTCCTGGTACTGCGACCAACAAATCTTGATACATTCGGTCTAATCTCAGCTGGGCATCAGCAAATGCCTCATCAACTCGTGCATCACTTCCATCCCAGTTAATTGCATTTGCAATCAATGTGAGAGTGCCATTTGAGTGATCCATAACTGCCAGATCGCTTGTTAACATAAAAGCGATTTCGGGAAGATTCAGATCATTCTTTGCTAATTCAGGTATCGTCTCGAGACGGCGCACAGCGTCGTAGCCCATATACCCAACGAGACCACCAGTCAGCGGAGGCAATCCTTCAATTAACGGCGACTTAAGATGCGCAACAGCTAACTTGAGCGCTTGCAGTGGATCCATATCTACTGGCACACCAGCAGGTGGGGTTCCAAGCCAAAATGCTTTGCCATCACGTTCAGTCAAAGTTGTCTGATTTCTAACTCCGATAAAGGAGTACCGCGACCAGAGGCCACCATGCTCAGCTGATTCCAAGAGAAATGTTCCAGGTTGATTTTTTGCGAGTTTCTTGTATATACCAAGAGGTGTCTCGCCATCTGCGAGAACTTTTCGAAATACAGGGATGACGTTATTCGTCAGCGCATGTATGCGAAACTCCTCTAGCAACATTCTCTCTACCTAATTCTCTTCAGTAAGTTGAAGAGGCCTGTGAAAGCATGATCGATCGCCAGTGTGACAGGCGCTACCCACTTGTTCGACTTTCATGATGAGAGCATCGCCATCACAGTCGAGCGCCATCGAAACTACTTTTTGAGTGTGACCTGATGTCGCACCCTTCTCCCAGAGTTCATTGCGGCTACGCGACCAGTAGGTTGCACGAGAAGTTTCGATTGTGATTGCTAGAGCTTGGTGATTCATATAAGCCAGCATCAAAACTTCTCCAGTAACGCAATCTTGAGCGATTACGGGGATGAGTTCGACGCCCTCTTTAAGAAGAGAAAGTACTTCAGGCGATAAGGAACTCATTGGTCCATTCTGCCTTAGACCTGAGGGGTCATGCGCACTGGATAACCTTGCCGTTGAAGATAGCTCTTCACATCGCCTATGCGATGGGTTCCGAAGTGAAATACGCTCGCCGCCAAGAGAGCGTCAGCTCCCGCATCCAGGGCTGCGGCGAAATCCTCAACTCTTCCAGCACCACCACTGGCGATTAAGGGCACCGACGAGATTGCGCGAACAGCGGTAATCATTCCAATGTCATAACCGGCGCGAGTTCCATCTGCATCCATCGAATTGAGAAGGATTTCGCCGACACCGAGAGCACATGCACGTTCGACCCATTCGAGTGCATCAATGCCGGAACTCTCTCGTCCACCATGAGTCGTTACCTCAAAACCAGAGTCTGTATTTGCCCGTCGTGCATCAACCGAGAGCACCAGTACTTGAGATCCAAATCGATCTGCAATTTCTGCAATGAGCTCGGGGCGCACAATTGCTGCGGTGTTGATTGAGACTTTATCTGCCCCAGCTCGCAATAATTGGTCAACATCGCCGACAGATCGGATGCCTCCACCCACAGTGAGGGGAATAAATACTTGCTCGGCTGTTCTGCGAACTACATCAAGAGTTGTCTCTCTTCCTGAGGAACTGGCAGAGATATCGAGGAACGTTAGTTCATCCGCACCTTCGGCATTGTAGAGAGCTGCCATCTCCACTGGGTCACCAGCATCAACGAGATTAGTAAAGTTCACTCCCTTAACTACGCGTCCATCCGTCACATCTAAACAAGGAATGATTCGCCTAGAAAGGGTCATTGCTTCGTCATCGCTAGCGCTTGCTGCAGAGTAAATGCACCGGCATAGAGCGCTTTGCCAACAATCGCTCCTTCTACGCCGTTCGATCTAAGTTCTTGCAGCGCTGCAATATCTGCCAGCGAGGAAATACCTCCGCTTGCAATCACAGGTTTCTTAGTTACTGCACAAACTTCCCGTAGGAGTTCTAGGTTTGGACCTTGTAGCGTTCCATCTTTAGTGACATCGGTAAGAACATAGCGAGAGCAGCCATCTCTTTCGAGCCGTGTAATTGTTTCAAAGAGATCACCACCCTCTTCGGTCCACCCGCGGGCTGCAAGTGTGTGGCCCCGTACATCAAGGCCTACTGCGATTCGATCTCCAAATTCGGCAATAACTCGTGCGGTCCACTCAGGATTTTCTAGTGCGGCGGTTCCCAAATTAACGCGCGTGCAACCTGTGGCAAGCGCTTTACGCAGTGACTCGTCATCGCGAATGCCGCCAGAGAGCTCTACCTTGATATCGAGGCGACCAACAACTTCGGCAAGTAGTTCGCCATTCTCGCCAGTTCCAAATGCCGCGTCGAGATCGACCAAGTGAATCCACTCGGCGCCAGAAGATTGGAAATCCAGTGCTGCATCAAGCGGGGAACCATAAGAGGTCTGGGCGCTGAGTTCACCTTGTACTAAGCGAACTGCTCTGCCATCTTTAACATCAACTGCCGGTAAAAGTTCCAGGTAGCTCATAGCGTCGCCGTCCAATTCTTGATTAGTTGCAATCCAGCTTCACCGGATTTCTCTGGGTGAAACTGAGTCGCTGATATCACGCCATCTTCGATAGCAGCTAAAAAGCGATCTTCGTAAGCACACCAGGACTGGACTTTTCCGCTATCGCTTGTGACTGCATAGGAGTGCACGAAATAGAAAGATTCGCCCTCAATCCCCTTGAAGAGTTGGCTCTGTGGATCCGCTTCTACAGTATTCCAGCCCATGTGAGGAAGAACCTTGGCAGATAATTTCTCAACTCTGGTGGGCCAGATTGCAACACCTTCGTGAACTCCATGTTCGACACCTTCTGCGAAGAGAATTTGCATGCCAACACAAATTCCGAGAGTAGGTCGGGATAAGGCGATGCGTTCGCGTACTAGCTCATCGCCTCGAACAGATCGAAGCCCTGACATACAGGCTGCAAATGCTCCTACTCCAGGGACAACTAGGCCTTCCGCTTCGAGCGCTACTGAATAGTCAGAGGTAATTACTACCTCTTTACCAGTGGTCTCAAATGCACGCAGAGCAGAGCGCAGGTTGCCAGAGCCGTAATCTAAAATAGCGAGCAATTAGAGAATGCCCTTAGTTGATGGAATTCCTGATACCCGTCCATCAATTGCGACTGCATCGCGCAATGCGCGGGCAACTGCTTTAAATTGCGCCTCAAAGACATGGTGGGCATTGCGTCCCTCAAGAACTCGAATGTGCAGAGCGATATGCGCTTCCGCAACAATTGACTCCCAGATGTGTCGTCCCAACGTTGTATCGAATGTCCCAATGAGCTCGACGATTTCTGGCTGGCGATGAACGAGATATGGACGACCCGAGAGGTCTACCGCTGCCTGCACGAGTACCTCATCGAGTGGAACCATGGCATCACCGAAACGTCGAATTCCTGCTTTATCACCGAGCGCTTGACGGAGTGCCTGACCGAAAGCGAGTGAGGTGTCCTCGACTGTGTGGTGTGAATCTACATCGACATCACCCGTTGTTTTGATGGTGAGATTAAACCCAGAGTGCTTGCCGAGTTGAGACATCATATGGTCAAAGAATGGAACACCTGTATCTACTGAGATCTCACCGGTGCCATCGAGGGTCAGATCAACTAGAACGCTCGACTCTTTAGTGGTGCGTTCGATACGCGCGTTTCGAATTAATTTATCCATTCTCTACTCCATTATCTTTATTGCTTGAAAGTATCTGGGCCAGTGTTGAAATGAAGAGGGTGTTCTCGGCCTCATTGCCGATTGTCACTCGAAGATAACCAGATAATCCCACATCTCGAATGAGGATTCCATTATCTAGAAGTAATTGCCAGAGTGTTGGTGAGGCAATATTAAATCCCGAGAATAAAAG
>WLPB01000124.1 GCA_009698975.1 Actinomycetota bacterium
ATCCCATACGACCAAGGTGGCCCTATTCGCATCATCTTTGGGAGTAAGAGCACCTGGGCGAAGTATCTCGACGCTTGGAACTGGTCACTCTCCTCAATTACAGTGAAGTAGCAAGATGTCTTCTCCGCTGATCTCGAAAGAAGTCACACACTTAGCCAAGTTCCGTGTTACGCGTCTTCAATATTTATTTGTTTTCCTCTCCCTATTAGCTCTAATTGGCGTAGGGGTAACAACTCTTGCAGAGTCACGATCTAGTGTTTCTCGCGCTCAAGTACTCAGTGATGTCGAGACCCCCGCAGCTTCAATCATCTTCACCCAACGTGAAACTCTCGTTTATGCGACTCGACTGGCGCAATGGTCAACTGGTGGGACTTCACGTCGTGAAGTACAGATTGCAAGGAGCCTCTTAGCTCAGCGTCTGGCAGTCATTGATTCCAGCGGAGAATCAATGGGTTCACGGGCAAATTCTCAATACTGGAAGGCGCTCCGAGATTCTGATGCAATCATCGCCAGGGCTCCGATGGGATTGCTCCCCGAAAATCTTCATAGAGCAGTAAATGCGAAGATATCGCCGGTAATCGATTCGATAGTTGCTGAGGCACGCGATCTCGTCGTCTCCTATCAGAGATCTGTCGATAAGGATTTGGCAGAGAACGCTCGCAAGAGTGCCCAGAATAATCAGCGCGTTGTTCTCTTCTTCTACATTTTTCTATTCTTTGGCGGCATCTTTCTTGTTTCAAATGCTCTCACCAACTTTAAGAGTTACCGACGAGCAAGGAGAATTCTTGAAGCGGAGCAGAAGCGCCTAGAAGAGACTATTGCGGCCTTACGAGAAACCCAGAGTGTTGTAACAAAATTACAAGAGTTAGACCAAGTGAAAGATTCATTTATTTCTACTGTTAACCATGAGTTGCGGACTCCGTTAACTTCAATTATGGGCTATATCGAGTTAATGCGAAATCAAAGAACACCTGAGTCACAACAGAATGATAAGTATTTGGATGTGCTCGAGCGCAACGCACAGATTCTCCTCAATTTAGTTGAGAGTATGTTGACTTTGAGCAAAATCGATTCGCCGTCAGTAGGAAATTTAGATTCAAGGGTCGACATTGGTGCGGTCCTAGATAGCGCGCTCTTTGTCCTACAACCTGCGCTTCTAGCAAAGAAAATTGAGCTCAATATAGAGAGGTATGACAGCGCGCTGTTGAGCGTGAGGGGTGATGAAGGTCAACTAAGCCAAGTTCTACTCAACATCATCGCTAACGCAATCAAATTCAGCCACGAAGGTTCACCAATCAAAATTGCACTAACTGCGGTCTCGCGAAATAACCGCCCGTATGTCTTAGTCTCAGTAACGGATCATGGCATTGGAATCCCTGAAGAAGATCAAAATCAACTCTTTACCCGGTTTTTTAGAGGAAAAAATGCAATATCTGCACAGTTTCCGGGGACTGGCCTTGGCCTCTCTATTGCAAATATCCTCGTTGAAAATCATGGTGGGGAAATTTCTCTCTCTTCAATCGTCGGCAGGGGCAGCACCTTCACAATTGCTTTGCCCGCCTTCCCTGATGAAGAGGAGTTACTTATAGCGGCGCGTCGCGTAGGCGTGTTAGAGCGCTCGATTGCCCGACTTAAAGGGGCCGAGAACAAGGATCTTAAAGCTTTGACACACGAAATTGGTGGCGCAATTGGTTTCTATGGTTTTGAAAGCGAAGGTCAGGATCTTTTAAAGATATCGCGTGCAATGGATAGTGAAACCCCAGAGAACTTCTCGCGCTCTCGCCGCTCCCTAGAAGATATTCTCACTCGCTTAGAGTCTTATCTCAAAGCGTTATCGGAGGCATAAATGAGCGACGAGCAGATACTTGTTGTTGACGATAACGAAGATATCCGATTTTTTGTTCGTAGCGCGTTGACTCCCGAGGGTTATCAAGTAATCGAAGCAGAGAATGGAAACCAAGCACTTGAACTTTTCTACAAGAGCGAACCCGCCCTCATCATTCTTGATCTATCAATTGGACAACCTGATGGATTCGAAGTTTGCCGCGAAATTAGAAAGAGCTCAATAGTTCCCATCATCATGTTGACAAGCCACGTTGAAGAGATGGATGAGGCCATGTGCCTAGCAGCTGGCGCTGATGATTACATTACAAAACCAGTATCAGCGCGTATTTTGGCGCTTCGCACTAGTACTCAACTTCGACATCGTTCCCTTCGAACAATTACGGCTGGAAATATGATTACTGCAGGACCACTCACACTTAATATGGAGACTCGTGAACTACTTGTTGAAGGTTCTAGTGTTGATCTAACCCGCACCGAATACGACTTCTTACATCTATTGATTGCTAATCCGAAGAGAGTTTTCACTCGCCAACAAGTAGCCGACGCGATTGGGTCTTCACTCGAATATTCAAGTGATCATTTGCTCGATACCCATGCCTCGCGAATCCGAGGAAAAATCCGGGAAAAGAGCCAAATAAAGGTACTTCACGCAGTTCGCGGCGTTGGTTACCGCTTACTCAGCAATTAGTTTGAGTTAACCACGCCAGCTCTGATTAAGGGGGCGTCCTTCGGCATAACCAGATGCAGATTGAATTCCAACTAGGGCGCGATCTGCAAACTCTTCGAGTGAACGTGCACCTGCATATGTGCATGATGAACGAAGTCCTGAAATGATTTCATCGATCAAATCTTCTACTCCTGGTCGTTGCGGATCTAAATACATTCGGGAAGATGAGATTCCTTCTTCAAAGAGCGCTTTGCGTGCGCGATCAAATGCATCTTCAGCTGATGTTCGAGCGTTTACTGCGCGCTTGGAGGCCATCCCAAATGATTCCTTATAGGCGCGACCTGAGCTATCGCGCATCAGGTCGCCAGGTGACTCGTAAGTTCCAGCGAACCAAGAACCAATCATGACTTGCGATGCACCAGCAGCTAGAGCGAGTGCAACATCGCGAGGATGACGAACTCCGCCATCTGCCCATACATGCTTGCCGAGCTTCTTTGCCTCTGCTGCACATTCGAGAACTGCAGAAAATTGTGGACGCCCAACGCCAGTCTGCATACGAGTAGTACACATTGCGCCAGGGCCTACTCCAACCTTAATAATGTCAGCACCTGCTGCAACCAGATCGCGTACACCCGCAGCTGTAACAACGTTTCCAGCAACAATTGGTACGCCTAACTTGAGTTTAGAAATTACCTGAAGCGCCTCAATCATCTTCTTTTGGTGACCGTGCGCTGTATCAACAACAAGCACATCAGCACCGGCAGCAACTAGCTTTGCCGCTTTATCCGCAACATCGCCATTGATTCCGACAGCTGCCGCAATACGCAATTTTCCTTTGCTATCTACCGCTGGCTGATACAAAGTTGCACGCAGTGCTCCTACACGGGTAACAATTCCCACAAGCTCGCCACTCTTAGAGACCACAGGGGCAACTACACGAAGGCGCTCATTAAGAAAATCAAATGCTTGGCGTGGTTCCAAGGTGTCCGGCATTGTTGTTAGCTCGGTTGTCATGATCTGAGATAACTGAGTAAAGCGATCAACACTTGCTAGGTCATCCTCAGTAACGATTCCGACTGGCTTATTTCCATCGACAATAACAATGGCTCCGTGTGAACGCTTATTTATGAGGCTCGCAGCATCGGCCACAGTCTGTGTTGGTGAAAGAGTAATGGGGGTTTCAAAGAAGGTGTGGCTCGCCTTTACTGATGCAATGACATCTGAAACAACTGGAATCGGAATATCTTGTGGAATAACAACCAACCCGCCACGACGAGCCAGGGTCTCTGCCATGCGACGTCCCGCGATTGCAGTCATATTTGCGACTACGAGCGGAATAGTTGTGCCGGTTCCATCATGTGTTGAAAGGTCGACCTCCATTCGGCTTGAGATCTCAGAGTTAGAAGGTGCCATAAAGACATCGTCATAAGTCAGGTCAAATGAAGGCTCATTGATAAAACGCATAGGGTGGAGCCTACCCTTTACGGCGCTCGGTAAGTTGGCAGGGAGCCGGTATTGGTAGGCACCCATTGGTTATCACTCGAATCAGCCGTTGGGTTGTTGG
>WLPB01000125.1 GCA_009698975.1 Actinomycetota bacterium
ATCGCGGGTTCTAACCACCACTTATCAGTGCGAAGTGTGCGCTCTTTAATCTTGGCGCGCGTTGGAGAAAAAACTCCTGACATTGCAACTCCCCTGTAAGGCCTTCGTCGGCCAAGCTCGTTAATAGGGATAAGTGTGCGCTTTTCGCTTCTAAGTAGCTAGGTGGAAGGCGCTTTAGGGGTTATGAAGTCAGCCACAGCCTGGGGCGAAGATGCACGAAACCCGCCTGCAGTGCATGCAGACGGGCTTCGTATTAGCGCGGAGGACGTGGGATTTGAACCCACGAGGCTTTCACCTGCCGGTTTTCAAGACCGGTGCACTCGGCCGCTATGCGAGTCCTCCGTGGGAGAGGTTACTAGAGGTCGAGGTGTTTTCAAAAATTAGAGCGGGATTACGCGGGTAGATCGAGAAGTGCCTCGACCTCGATTGCAACCCCGTCTTCTTCACAGTGGCCAGCTATTGATTTCGCATATTTCTCGCCATCAGGGTGTCCAGAGGCCATTGCGAAAGAGCGGCCTGCCCATTCGAGCATTGAAAAATCGTTGGGATTATCGCCAAAGCTCACGCACTCTGAAGCATCGATACCTAAACGTGCAGCCATCTTTGCAAGTGTGGCCCCCTTAGAGACACCTAGTGCAGAAATTTCTAGAAGTGAATCATGTGGATTTGAGTGAGTGACGGTGACGAGGCCGTTAAGTTCGCGTTGGGCAATTCCTAACATTTCATCGGATGAAAGATTCTGTGCTGAACAACGAGCAAGAATTTTTAACGCGGGAGATTTAAGGACCTCTTCTATTGTATGTACGCCGATGTTATCTAGCCCGACATCCCAACGAGGAATGTATGCCTTCTCTCGGTGAAAGTAGCTATGTGATTCGACAGCGAAAGAAACTTGTTCGATAGAGGCACGCAATCTCTTTACGCTCTCAAGTTGATCTGGAACTTCGATGAGCCACTCCTCTAGGACAACATCGTTCATTAAGTCGTACAACATTGCGCCATTACCGCAAATTGCATGGCCAAATCCAAAGGCATCACGAATCTCTGGCATCCAACGAGGTGGACGACCAGTAACAAAGAATATTTCTACACCTAAATCGCGGGCACGAGAGAATGCCTTAAGAGTGCGCGCAGAAATTGCCCCGGTGTGAGGAACGATAGTTCCGTCAAGATCTGTTGCAATTAACTTGGGACGGCGAAGTTCGCTCACACTAGCTCTAACTTTTTAACGCCTAGAAATGGTTGTAACGCTGCTGGAACATTGACTGTTCCATCTGCATTCTGATGGTTCTCAAGAATTGCAACAATCATGCGCGGAATAGCGACGAGAGTTCCATTAAGGGTCGCAATTGCTTTTGTGCCATCGCTATCTTTATAACGAATATTGAGCCTTCTCGCCTGGTACTCGGTGCAATTTGATGTACTTGTTACTTCGCGATAAGCCCCTTGCGTTGGTATCCAGGCTTCAATATCAAATTTTCGGGTAGCGCTAGAGCCGAGATCGCCTGAGGCAACATCGATTACGCGATAAGGGATCTCCATCGCATCAAGGAAATCCTTCTCCCACTGCAGTAAACGCTTGTGTTCCTCTTTAGCCTCCTCAGGCTTACAGAATGAGAACATCTCGACCTTATCAAATTGGTGAACGCGAATAATTCCGCGAGTGTCCTTGCCATATGTTCCGGCTTCGCGGCGGAAACATGATGAATATCCGGCATATCGCATTGGTAACTTATCTGCTGGAAGAATTTCATCCATATGCATCGCTGCAAGTGGAACTTCTGAAGTGCCTACAAGATAGACATCATCTTTTTCAATTCGGTAAACATTCTCTGCTGCTTGTCCCAGGAACCCTGTTCCCTCCATTGCCGCTGGGTTTACAAGTACCGGTGGAATAACTGGAGTAAACCCATTTTTATTTGCGCTAGAGATTGCATAGTTAACGAGAGCGAATTCGAGCATCGCGCCAGAGCCGGTCAGGTAGTAAGAGCGAGAACCCGCAACTTTTGCACCGCGTTCTGTATCAATTGCGCCCAATAATTTTCCTAGTTCAACGTGATCCCGTGGCTCAAAACCATCTTTGGTGAAATCGCGAGGCGTTCCGACATGTTCGATTGTCACGAAATCTTCTTCGCCACCGATAGGAGCATCACTATCAAGTAGGTTAGAAAGTTGCATCACTAACTGCTTTGCCTGCTCTTCAATTTCAGAACGCTTTGAATCTGCAGCTTTTACCTTATCTGCGAGCGCCTTTGAGTTAGCAAGTAGCGCAGCTTTCTCATCACCCTTTGCCGCACCTACGCTCTTTGAGAGCACATTCTGTTCTTGGCGCAGTAATTCGAATTCATTAATCGCAGCGCGCTTAATCTCATCGATAGCAAGGATTTGATCGACAAGGTCAACGTTCTCACCGCGTCCCTTTTGTGATGCGCGTACCGCATCAGGGTTTTCGCGGAGAAACTTAATATCAATCATGCCTGCGCCTCTCGAGGGTAAGAACCTAAGAATCTAATGTCATCGCAGATTTCGCGGAGCTCCTCCATTGATTTAGCAACTGCTTCACCGTGGATATGGCCCTCAACATCAATGATGAAATGGTAATGACCTAATTCGCGCCCAGTTGGACGTGACTGAATAAATGTCAGGTTGATGTCATGGCGAGCAAAGACTGTGAGGATTTCGAGCAGGGCTCCCGCGTGATCGATATCGATGTAAAGCACAATTGAGGTGCGATCGTGGCCGGTAGCCGCGGGGATAAATCCGGGCTTTTGGACCGAGATAAAGCGTGTGACTGCGAGTTGGTTATCTCCAATATTTGCACTCTTAATTTCGAGGCCGAACTCTTCAGCTGCCGCCGATGAGGCGATGGCTGCATCGAGTGTTCCCTGGGCAACCATCTCTGCAGCTGCAGCAGTGGAGTTGGTTGGAATCACTTGCGCATCTGGGTAATGAGTAGATAGGTACTCACGACATTGTGACTCTGCATGAGGATGGGTGCCAATGCGAGAAATCTTGGTGGTACCTGGCTTGATCATGAGATCAAATACGACAGCGAGCGTAACTTCGGCTGCAATTGTTAGCGGGTCTCCGGTAGCAAGTTCATCAAGGGTGCGAGCGACAACACCTTCTACTGAATTTTCAATAGGGACTAAAGCGAAATCTGCCTGACCGCGACGAACTGCATCGAGGGCAGCTGTGACATTGATAAATGGGGTTCGCACATCTTGATCTCCTGTGATTTTCTTAAGAGCTGCTTCGGTAAATGTCCCGGCTGGTCCAAGATAGGCGTATGTGTGCACTGACTAAGGGTACTAAAGGAATGAGCGTACCTGCGCCGGCTTATTTGTAAGCAAGATATCTACGCCTAAATCCCGACAGAATTTCACATCACTCTCTTCATCGACCGTCCAAACATAGGTTGCCCTCCCACTTGCCCTGACTCGCTCGATTAATTCAGGCTTCACGCGAAGTTGTGAGATGCCAATTGCGATTGCACTGGCTGAACTCAGTCGAGAGGCGATAAATGGAACGCTCTTTCTGACCAAGAATCCCGTAGGAATATTGCGATTTATGCGATGTAACTTCTCGATTGCGCCCCAACTAAATGAAATAACGGAGAGATCAATTTTCTTCAGGATTCCTCGCGCTTCGATTTTCTGCGCAACAATCTCTTCAATTCTATTTCCAGATAAAACTGGGTGTTTTGTCTCGAGCAGGACCGCTTTACTTGATGCAAGAGCGATATCGAAAAATTCGTCGAGAGTAAGTACATCGGGGCTGACTCTTTTGATCTCAGCAAATTTCATCTCTCCGATAAGCCCTGAGTGGCTTGTCTGCTCAGCGAGAGAAGCGTTGTGCCATAACAATGGGATTTCATCTCGGCTTAAACGGAGATCACACTCAAAACCATCTGCCCCTTGCGCGATTGCCCCCTGATAGGCAGCAGCGGTGAGCTCCGGAAAATCAATCGAAGCGCCACGGTGGGCATAGATAAGCATAAGAATCAGGGTAGCAAATACTTATTAACTCGTAACCATTACGATAGAGCTGTGAGCATGTATTACTTC
>WLPB01000126.1 GCA_009698975.1 Actinomycetota bacterium
GGAAAAGAGTTACAGGCACATATTTGGTCATCACTCGAGCGACAGAGCGAGGCGTAATGTCTGATGCAGTTTTAGCAGAGCTCGTACGTAGCGGCGTCGTTGAATCACAACACCGTGGCTACCTACTAGCGCTCAATGCAGATGGAAGTACAAATCTCGAACTCGGCGATAGTTCATTTCTTTGTTATCCCCGTTCGACTATTAAATCAATCCAAGCATCCGCAATGGTGCGCAATGGGCTATCACTAGAGCCACGTTTACTCGCATTTGCCGCATCTAGTCACTCGGGCTCTGCGATGCACATTGATGCTGTTCGCGAAATTCTCAGTATTGCAAAGCTCGATGAGAGTGCACTGCAGTGCATGCTCGATAGACCAATCGGCGAGAAAGAACGTCGCGAATACGGCGATGCCGCACCAACACGTATCGCGATGAATTGCAGTGGTAAGCATGCAGCAATGCTTCTCACCTGCGTTACAAAAGGTTGGTCCATCGAAAATTACTTAGATCCAGAACATCCACTGCAGCAAGCGTGCAAAGCAGAGCTCGAAAGCTTATCTGGCGAGAAAATCACTTTAACAAGTACTGATGGATGTGGAGCTCCACTCTTTCTCATCTCTATTGCAGGACTTGCGCGTGCGATCCGGGCAATCACAATTTCTGCTGATCCAATTCACGAATCTGTTCTAGCTGCTTCTCGCCAGTTTCCAGTGATGGTTGCAGGTATTGGCCGACTTACGACAGAGATGATGGAGAAAATTCCTGGTCTCTATATGAAAGATGGAGCAGAAGCGGTCAACATTGCATCGATGCCAGACGGTCGAACCTTGGTCTTTAAAGTTGGCGACGGTTCACTTCGTCCATTTAGAACTCTTCTGCATGCAGGACTCTCACGCTTAGGCGTTGTCACAGAGTTCGACGAAGAGAAAGTTTTAGGCGGAGATAAAGTTATCGGTTCAGTTCGGGCAACTTTTTAACTCGCCACTGATGTAACTCCTGCACTACCCTTATGTAGTGAATCCTCGCGTCGCCACTCTCATGGTGCATACATCTCCGCTGGATCAAGCGGGTATTGGTGATGCCGGCGGTATGAATATCTACGTCTGCGAGGCTGCAAATCAGATGGCGGCCCAAGGTGTTGCCGTTGATATCTTCACTCGCAGAACAAATAGAAGCGATGCAGATATTGTCGATCTTGGAAATGGCGTTCGCGTTATCCAGCTCAATGTTGGTCCGGTAGATGGCGTGAAGAAAGAAGAGCTTCCGGCGCTGACTCCTGCGCTCTCCGAAGCGTTTAAGAAAGCTCTTACCTCCGATGTCGAATATGACGTGATTCATTCTCACTATTGGATCTCCGGAAAAGTTGCGATGCCGGTTGCTGCAGAGTTAAACATCCCACTCGTTCACACAATGCACACGATGGCGCGAGTAAAGAATCTCAGTCTCGCCGAAGGTGAAAATCCAGAACCAATGATTCGCGTTCAAGGCGAATCGCAAGTTGTCGCTAGCGCTGATGCTCTCATTGCAAATACCGATGCCGAGGCTGCCAGCCTGGTTTCGTTATATGAAGCATGTCCAGACAATGTCTTTGTTGTCAGTCCTGGAGTAAACCTGCAAAATTTCACAGTAGGCGCCGGAAAAGCGGCAGCGCGCAAAGCCATTGGTCTGCCGCTCGACGGCCACGTAATCTCATTCGTGGGACGAATCCAACCTCATAAAGGCCCAGAAATTTTGATCCGTGCAATTGCAGAGATGGCTACACATTCTCCTGCGCTTCGTCCGGATTTAACGGTGATGATTATCGGCGGCGCGTCAGGTAGCAATGCAGTCGAGGTCGAAAGACTTCGGGAACTCGCTCAATGGCTTGGGATCGCTGACATCATTAAATTCGAACCACCAGCAGCCCGAGAAAAACTTCCTGATTACTACCGCGCATCAGACCTCGTATGTGTGCCAAGTTATTCCGAGAGTTTCGGCCTCGTGGCCCTCGAAGCGCAAGCCTGTGGCACGCCCGTTGTAGCAAGTGCGGTTGGCGGACTTCGCACCGCTGTCGCCGATGGAATATCTGGAGTGCTCGTCGACGGCCATGATTCACGCGCCTGGTCATCAGTTTTAGCTCGTTTATTGCAAGAACCACAGCGCAGAGTCTTGCTGTCTATGGGCGCGCTTGAACATGCCTCTCACTTTGGTTGGAATGCAACCGCGCGGGGAACCCTCGATATTTACGATCGTGCCATAGATGCGCAGAAGGCAAAGAAGAAGAGCGTCGGTTAAATGTCACGCGCGGCAGAGGTAATTGAAGATTTTTTACAATCTCACGATATAGATTTTGAAAGAAGCAACGAAAAAACCTTTTTACTTACTTTACCTGGCGAAAAGAAGTTACAGACTCACTGTGCTCTCGTTCTCGGTGATCACTCGCTGAGTATCAATGCATTTGTAATTCGTAAACCAGATGATAATGAAGCGATGGTTCACCACTGGTGCATGAGTAAGAACGCTTCTATGTATTCAATTGCATTTGCAATCAATGAACTCGGCGATATCTATCTTGTTGGAAGGCTTCCGATTTCAGCGGTAACTGCCGAAGAGCTCGATAAAGTAATCGGCGCAGTTCTTCAATATTCAGATGCATCCTTTAATCCATTGCTAGAACTAGGTTTTGCAAATGCAATTCGGCGCGAATGGGCCTGGCGGGTTACTCGAGGCGAATCACTCGCTAATTTAGAGGCTTTCTCTCATTTAATTTAATTCTCACGCTTTTTCATGGCAAGATAGGCACATGTCGAACTTCAAATTAATCCTTTTGCGCCATGGCGAATCCGAATGGAATGCCAAGAACCTCTTTACAGGTTGGGTTGATGTTCGCCTCTCTGAGCAAGGAATTGCTGAAGCAGCAAAGGGTGGTGCGATGCTCGCTGATCGCGGGTTGTTGCCGGATGTAGTTCACACTTCTTTATTGCGCCGCGCCATCCACACTTCTCAGCTCGCACTTGATGCATGTGACAGACACTGGATTCCGGTTAAGCGGTCATGGCGACTCAATGAACGCCACTACGGCGCCCTGCAAGGTAAGGATAAAGCGCAGACTTTGGCCGAATATGGCGAGGAACAATTCATGCTCTGGCGCCGTTCGTATGACACCCCACCACCTGCAATCGAAGCGGGGTCTGAATTCTCACAAGATGCTGATGCACGCTATGCAGATTTGGGCGCAGATATGCCACTTACAGAGTGCCTGAAGGATGTTGTGGTGCGCATGATTCCTTACTGGGAGAGTTCAATTATTCCTGATCTCAAAAGCGGTCAGACTGTTCTAGTAACAGCTCATGGAAATTCCCTACGTGCACTTGTAAAGCACCTCGATGGAATAAGCGATGATGATATTGCTGGGCTCAATATTCCTACAGGAATTCCGCTGTACTACGAACTAGATGCAAATTTTGCCCCAGTGAAAAAAGGTGGAGAGTATCTAGATCCGGCAGCAGCAGCTGATGCGATTAAGGCAGTTGCAAATCAAGGCAAGAAGTAATTAAGACTGCTTCTCTGCGTACTCGCCTGTAACTAAGAAATAAACACGGCGCGAAATTGAAACTGTGTGATCTGCGCAGCGCTCGTAGTAACGACCGAGCAGAGTCATATCAATCGCTGTCTCAATCCCGTGTGGCCAAGCATCATCAAGTAAGGTTGCAAATAGCTTGCGGTGCAATCTATCCATCTCGTCATCATCGCGCTCTACTTCGAGTGCAACATTGATATCACGGCTCTGCAAGAGGCCAGTGACCTTGTTGATCAAAGCAACTGCTACATCGCCCATGCTCTGAATAGTGTCAACGAGCTCTGCTGGAACGGCGGTGTTGGGGTAACGCATCCGGGCAATTCGGGCAACGTGGTGAGCAAAGTCGCCCATTCGCTCGAAATCTGCGCTCATACGAAGGGATGTCACAAGATTTCGTAGGTCACTAGCAACAGGTTGTTGGCGTGCCATAACCTCAAGAGTTTTATTATCGAGCTCATGCTGAATCGCATCAACGCGATCATCGTCGGCGATGAC
>WLPB01000127.1 GCA_009698975.1 Actinomycetota bacterium
ATTGCTCTGGAGTGGACACGGAGGAATCTTAGGCGAGATAGCGAAAGTAATGTGCAAAGTGGACGCTAAGGTCGCCTCATGGAGCAGAAAGTTCTTCGCCTATCCCCCAGTCGGGTAAACGATTTCACCAACTGTCCCCGACTCTATAAATATAGAGCGATTGAAAACCTCCCCGAAAAGCTCAGTCTCGATGCTGAACGTGGCAAATTGGTGCACTCCGTTCTTGAAGATCTCTTTGACCTTCCACGGAGTGAGCGAAAAGAGAGCGCTGCAATCGAGCTTCTGCCAACAAAATGGGAAGAACATCAAGCAGAGAAGCCTGAAATCACCAGTGCTGTGCCGGATGAGAAAGAATGGCTCGATCGGGTCAAATCCTTGCTCTCGACCTATTTTCTTTTAGAAGATCCCACAACCTTCGATTCGACATATCGGGAGTTGCACCTCGAGCGCGATATGAGTGAAGATGTTTATCTGCATGGATATGTGGATCGGCTAGATATAGCGGCAACTGGTGAAGTTCGCATTATTGATTACAAGACCGGTAAATCACCGAAACCTGGATGGGAAGAGAAAGCTCTCTTTCAACTTCGTGTCTACGCGCTGCTCTACTGGCGTCGAGAGGGCGTTATCCCGCGTCTCTTGCAATTGCTCTATCTGGGTGATGGAAAGAGTGTGAAGAGTTCGCCAACTGAGAGCCAGCTACTTGCAACTGAAAGAATTCTGACAAATATTTCGCAGGAGATATTGACTGCTATCGAGACCGATCATTTTCCAACGAAGAAGTCTAGGCTCTGCGATTGGTGCTCCTTTAAAGAAATCTGTCCGGCCTTTAACAAAGAGTAAAGAGACGAGGAGATTTAGTTCGCGTTGAAGTACTTAGCTTCTGGATGATGCACGATAATCGCAGAGGTAGATTGTTCTGGATGCAATTGGAACTCCTCCGATAATTCGACACCGATTCGCTCAGGCTCCAATAACTCGCAGAGAAGTGTCTGTTGCTCAATATCAGGACAGGCTGGATATCCAAATGAGTAGCGAGATCCACGATATCCCTGATCCAAGATCCCCTGTAAATCAGGTGAATCGAGATTTCTGACAGCTAGCTCTTCACGAATTCGCGCATGCCAGTGCTCAGCAAGAGCTTCGGTGAGTTGAACTGAGAGACCGTGAAGTTCGAGATATTCACGATAAGAGTTACTAGCAAAGAGTTCATTCGCTGCTTTACTGATTGTGTTGCCCATTGTGACAACATGGAAGGCAACGACATCGACTTGGCCAGATTCGCGAGAGGCGAAGAAGTCAGAGATGCAAAGTCGGCGATCGCGACGTTGACGAGGGAATGTAAAACGCATTCTTTCAGTGCCTTCAAGTGGACCTTTATGATGCAAAATAATGAGGTCGTTACCTTCGCTAACACATGGGAAATATCCATAGACGACAGCTGCCTCTAGCCAACCTTTAGATGCAACTTCATTGAGTAGAGAGCGAAGACGGGGACGACCTTCTTCTTCCACCATCTTCTCGTACTCACCACGCGCGCCTTTGAGTCCCCATTGACCAACAAAGAGCGCTCTTTCATCCAACATTCCAAGATAATCTGCGATGGGTAAGCCTTTTACAATTCTAGAACCGAAGAAAGGTGCCTTCGGAATCTCAATATCGGCCGACACATCGCTCCGAGTAGTGTCAGTGGTAGTCAATTCATTATCTTTCGCCACTGCTCTGACTCTTCGCTCACGCAGTTCCGGAAGAGCTGCCCCGGGAACGCCCTTCTTGACGCCCATGATTGCATCCATAAGGCGAAGCCCTTCAAAAGCATCCCGTGCATAACGGACTTCACCAGGAAAAATGGAGGCCAAATCTTGTTCAACATAGGCGCGCGTAAGTGCTGCTCCCCCAAGAACTACTGGCCATCTCTGGTCAAGTCCTCGAGCTGTGAGCTCTTGTAAATTCTCTTTCATAACTACTGTGGATTTAACGAGCAAACCGCTCATTCCAATCGCATCAACATTGTGTTCTAGGGCGGCATCAATGATCTGATTTACAGTTTGTTTGATGCCAATATTTACAACTTGATAACCGTTATTGGAGAGAATAATGTCAACTAAGTTCTTTCCAATATCGTGTACATCTCCCTTAACTGTCGCTAAGAGCATCGTTCCGCGACCACCATCCTCGCTCTTCTCCATATGTGGTTCGAGATAAGCCACAGCGCTCTTCATTACTTCGGCGCTCTGGAGAACGAAAGGAAGTTGCATTTCGCCTTTTCCGAAGAGCTCGCCGACAACTTTCATGCCTTCCAATAAATGGTCATTGATAATCGCAAGCGGCGCCATTGATTGTGCCATCGCTTCATCGAGATCCTCGTTGAGTCCCACTTTTTCGCCATCTATGATGCGGCGTTGAAGTCGCTCTGCAAGAGGTAGAGCAGCAAGTTCGGCAGCTCTGGTTAATCTACTGGTGGTCAGTTCAACGCCTTCAAAGAGCTGTAAAAATTCGGTGAGAGGGTCATATGTGCAGTTCTCTCCGTCATAGACACGGCGGTCATAGATGAGGTCGAGCGCAACTTCTCTCTGTCGTTCTGGGATTCGTGTCATCGGCATAATCTTCGAAGGATGCACGATTGCCGAGGAGAGACCAGCCTGAACGCACTCGTGAAGGAAGACAGAATTAAGGACTACGCGGGAAGCTGGATTGAGACCGAAGGAGACATTACTTACGCCTAAAGTTGTCTGAACATCTGGATATTCAGTGGTGAGCGAACGAATAGCGGTGATGGTTTCAAGACCATCACGACGGGTCTCTTCCTGTCCGGTGGCAATTGGAAAAGTCAGCGCATCAATCATGATGTCAGAAACCTTCATCCCCCAGTTCTCAGTGAGATCTTTGATGAGTCTCCTGGCTACCTTGAGCTTCCATTCCGCAGTCCTCGCCTGACCATCTTCATCAATTGTTAAGGCAACTACCGCCGAACCATGTTCTTTAACGAGAGGCATAATTCGGGCGAAGCGAGAGGTAGGACCATCACCATCTTCGTAATTAACGGAGTTAATAATGCAGCGTCCGCCGAGTGCTTCTAGACCGGCTTTGATTACCGCCGGCTCGGTTGAGTCGAGCATGATCGGCAAAGTGGAAGAGGTGGCAAAACGTGAAGCAACTTCAAACATATCCTTTGCGCCATCGCGGCCTACATAGTCAACCGATAGATCAAGTATGTGCGCGCCATCGCGAATCTGGTCGCGCGCGATTTCGACGCAACCCTGCCAGTCCTCATTTACTAGCGCTTCACGGAACGCCCGCGAACCGTTGGCATTGGTGCGCTCACCGATAGCAAGATAGGTGAGATCTTGTCGAAGTTGAACAGACTGATAGAGCGATGAGACGGAGGGCTCAGCTGCAATCGCACGCACGCGATTCTCTTTCTCTTTTAATTTCGCAACTACTGCAGCTAGGTGTGCTGGGGTGGTGCCACAGCAACCACCAATAAGTGTGAGTCCGTAATCATCGACGAAGGTAGAGAGTGCGACAGCAAGTTCATCTGGAGAGAGCGGATATGTCGCACCATTGGGTCCAAGGACCGGTAGTCCCGCATTTGGCATCACTGATAGACCAGCGGAAGAGTTCTTCGAGAGATAACGCAGATGCTCCGACATCTCGGTAGGTCCAGTCGCGCAGTTGAGACCAATCAGATCGATATCTAGATTTTCAAGCGCATTGAGAGCCGCGCCAATCTCGGAACCGAGCAACATTGTTCCTGTCGTTTCCACCGTCACTTGCGCAATTAGAACGATATCGCGATCGCACTTGTCGATTACTTCGCGGGCGCCGTTGATAGCCGCTTTCGCCTGAAGTAAATCCTGAGTTGTTTCAATTAAGAGCGCATCTGCACCGGAATCTACGAGACCTTGCGAGGCCAACGCGTAAGCATCTTTAAGCTTCTGATAACTCGTATGTCCGAGTGTCGGTAGCTTCGTTCCGGGGCCAAGGGAGC
>WLPB01000128.1 GCA_009698975.1 Actinomycetota bacterium
AGCTCTTACTCAGATAATTACCTCCCATCTATCTCAACGCGGACGCACACTTGCAGAGGCAGGAACTCCTACGGTCGTTCTCTTTGTTGGAGTCAATGGGGTTGGTAAGACAACATCAGTGGCAAAAGTTGCTCACCTGCTTAGGCAACAGGGAAAGAGCGTGCTCTTGGGTGCGGCCGATACTTTTCGCGCTGCCGCTGTAGATCAACTCCGCACCTGGGGAGATCGCGCCGGAGTGCAAGTAGTTACCGGAAAATTTGAAGGAGAACCGGCAGCTGTTGCTTTTGACGCAGTGCAGGCAGGCATTGATTCAGGTGTCGACTATGTTCTCATTGACACTGCTGGTCGCTTGCATACTAAAAATGATTTGATGGCCGAACTTGGAAAGGTAAAGCGGGTAATCGAGAAGAATGTGCCCGTTGCAGAAATTTTGCTCGTTCTCGATGCAACGACGGGACAGAACGGACTTACCCAGGCAAAGCTATTCGGTGAGGCGGTAGATGTGACCGGGCTGATCGTGACCAAGCTCGATGGCTCAGCTCGCGGCGGCGTAGCTCTCGCGATTGAAGCTGCCCTTGATATACCCATTAAATTCATCGGAACTGGTGAGCAAATCCAGGATTTAAGCCCGTTTGAGCCAGAGAGCTATATCCAAGGGCTACTGAGTTAGAAACAGTTAGAGCTAGAAACATAGACGAAACAAAGTCTGCACTTTCGTTGCCTCACGGTAACCCAAGAAATCACCCGTTGTAACGCTCATTTGCGACCTTTCTCCCATCTCAACGGCGAGGGTTAGAACTATAGATTGAGGTTGAAATGGGAGTAGTTGAATTAAGTAGTGGAGATACAGCCTGGGTGCTCATGAGCAGCGCCATGGTTCTATTGATGACGCCAGGATTAGCATTTTTCTACGGTGGAATGGTTCGCACTAAGAGCGTACTAAATATGATGATGATGTCGATGATTACCATCGGAATCGTCAGCATTCTCTGGGTAATTTACGGTTTCGAATTAGCATTTGGATATGAAGCAGACTCTGCTTGGTATGGCAATTTGTCATTGAGCGGACTTGGCGGACATGTTAACGATTTAACAAACAATGGTGGCATCTACCCAATCCCACTTCTTGTTTTCGCCGCTTTTCAATTAATGTTTGCAATCATTACGCCAGCTCTAATTTCTGGCGCAATTGCAGATCGAACAAAGTTCATCTCATGGTCAATCTTCGTGGCAATTTGGTCGACAGTTGTCTACTTCCCAGTCGCGCACTGGGTATTTGCCTTCGGAAATAAAGTAGGAGATACAGTCACAGGAACTGGCTTCCTCGCCGGCAAGGGGCTGGAAGATTTTGCCGGTGGAACTGCAGTGCATATCAATGCCGGCGCTGCTGGTCTTGCACTTGCAATTGTGCTTGGTAAGCGCGTGGGATGGCGCAAGGAATCAATGCGTCCACACTCATTGCCGCTTGTAATGTTAGGCGCAGGTCTACTGTGGTTCGGATGGTTCGGCTTTAATGCTGGATCTTCATTAGGTGCCAACGGAATTGCTGGCCTCGCATTTATGAATACTCAAGTTGCAACTGCTGGCGCACTTGTCGGATGGTTGTTGGTTGAAAAGATTCGAAACGGTCATGCAACATCACTCGGCGCAGCCTCTGGTGCGGTTGCGGGACTTGTCGCAATCACTCCTGCTTGTGCCTTTGTTGCGCCATGGGCAGCGGTTGTTATTGGTTTCTTCGCCGGCATCTTCTGCTCACTCGCTGTCAGTCTGAAATACAAGTTCGGCTTCGATGACTCACTTGATGTTGTTGGCGTTCACCTCGTAGGTGGAATCTGGGGATCCCTCGCAATCGGTTTCTTCGGTTCATCTGCCGTCAACTCACTCGGAGTCGATGGAATCCTTTATGGAGGAGGAGCTGACCTGCTAGTCAAGCAGTCATATGGCGTGGCACTTGTAGCCGGATACTCATTCATTGTTACTCTGATTATCGGATACGCAATCGAGAAGACAATCGGCTTTAGAGTGAAGAAAGATGTTGAGGTCGAAGGTATCGATCTTAAAGAACATGCAGAATCTGCATACGAATACGCAAGCTCATCACGTGGAGGTTCAGCGCTATGAAGTTAATTACTGCAATTCTCAAGCCATTTAAGCTCGATGATGTGAAAGATGCTCTGCAAGCTGCAGGCATCACCGGTATGACTGTTTCAGAGGCGAGTGGTTTTGGCCGACAGAAAGGCCATACCGAGGTTTATCGCGGCGCAGAATACACAGTGGATCTTGTACCTAAGATTCGCTTGGAAGTTCTCGTTGATGATGCCGATGCTTCGAATATTGTCGACGTGATTGTTAAAGCGGCAGGAACAGGAAGTATTGGAGATGGAAAAGTCTGGACTACTCCGGTAGATCAGGTTGTTCGCGTTCGCACTGGCGAACGTGGTCCGGATGCAATCTAGGAGCCTTAACGGACTCTAGAATTAGAAAATGGGAACACGAGAAAGGAGGTCGCGCTCAGATGAGTTCGACCTCCTTATCTCATCTCTATTTGAGAAAGTAACTCTTCCTACTCGAGATATCGCAATTGCAGCAGTCGGAAGTTTCGGTCGCGGCGAATTAGCACCCGGATCAGATCTAGACATTGTGATTATTCACAGTCCAGGGCTCTCACAGGAAGAGGTCTCTGAAGCAGTCAACACAATCCTCTACCCGCTGTGGGATAAGAAAATCAAAGTAGATCAATCGGTTCGAACTCTCGCCCAAGCACGGCAGGCAATGAGTGAGGATCTCAAAGTGATTATGGGGTTGTTAGATGCCCGTCATATCTGCGGAGATACCGATTTGGTCGCTGACTTACAGTCGTTGGCGCTACAAGTGTGGCAACGCGAGAGCGCTCAGTATTTGCCGCAGCTACGTTCTTCGTTAGATGAACGACATTCACGAAGTGGTGAACTGGCATATCTCCTCGAGCCGGATTTGAAAGAGGCGCGCGGAGGGCTGAGAGATATCACTGCTCTGCGCGCGATGAATATTTCTGGTGCAGTGAATCTACCGATGGAACGCGTTAGTCGCGCCGAAGGAGTGATTTCAACTATCAGAGAATCCCTTCACTTGGTGAGTAACCGAGATAAGGATCGTCTGCTTTTCACCGAGCAAGATAAAGTTGCGGCAGATCTTGAATATATCGATGCCGATGCGATGATGTCTGAACTGGCGCACTCAGCGCGGGCAGTTGATTATTTGATGCAACTTGCCTGGCATAAGTACACTCACAAAGATAGTGATGGCATCACTCGTTTTCTACGGAAAGTGCGACCTACTGTTGTTGCACAGGGCATCAGCGTTTCAAATAATGAAGTTGTCATAGATTCAGATATAGATATTAATCAAGACCCACTCATTTGCCTTCGAGCAGCGGCAACGGCCGCCCAACTGGGTCTACCTATCTCTTTCGCCTCTCTCGAAAAGTATTCGCAATCGCTGCGCGATGGGCAGGGAAAGCTTCCTAATCCTTGGCCACGCGAAGCACGGGAGTATTTGATATCGCTCATCGGAGCAGGTCCAGCAATGGTTGGATTATTTGAAGCGCTGGACCAAGAAGAAATCTTGCTCCAATGGATTCCTGAGTGGGCGGGAGTGCGCTCACTGCCCCAACGCAATGCGTTGCATCGCCATACCGTTGACCGACATATGGTTGAGACGGCAGTTTCGGCGGCATCGTTAACCCGCGAGGTCCATCGTCCGGACTTGCTTCTCTTTACCGCACTCTTTCACGACATTGGAAAAGGAAACGAAGAAGATCACTCAGTACGGGGAGCAGCCCTCATCGCTCCTCTGGCACAGCGCTTAGGCTTTAATGTCAAAGATGTAGAGATCATTCAAAAGTTGATTGAGCACCATCTTCTTTTGTCAGCCACTGCAACGCGTAGAGATCTTGATGACCCGGCAACAATTGCAATCGTCCTTGATTGCATCGGAG
>WLPB01000129.1 GCA_009698975.1 Actinomycetota bacterium
GGAATTTTCAATTCAGATGACTCACTGACATTTCTCGGTGAATACGGTTTTGAAGACGGCGACAAGGGAAAGACCTTTACAGGAACACAATGGCGAGCCTGGCAAAATGACGCAGCTGACATTGCGCTAGGACGAAACCCAGACTCTTGGTCTGTCGATGGAAAGTTATTGATGTTTTCGCTGCGTCATCATGGCGCCATTCAAGGACACCTTGTTATTCGATTCTCAAATCCTATTCAAGACAGGGCTAGCGTGGAAGAAATTGTGCTCGATTATGCAATTCCACTTTCGCTTTATCTCTCATTAATCGGCGAAGGTGCGAAGACAAGTGCGGTAGCGCCAAGTCGTGATGACACTGGAGCCGAGCAACTGACGGCCCGCCAACTTTCAATTCTTAGCGGCATGGTTGAAGGAAAGACGAATCATGAACTCGCGACAGAGCTCGGATTTAGCGTCAGCACAATTAGGCATGAAACTATGCGCATTTATCAAGCACTGAGCGTAAGTGATCGTAAAGAAGCAGCGCGGAAGGCTTTATCTCTCGCTCTTGTTTAGTTAAATTGTAAATCCGACTGGTAGTTCAAGTCGGTGCGATTGAAGAAGCTGCGCGTTCGTCAAGATTGAACGAGTCTGGCCATCTGCAACGATGACTCCACCACTGAGAATGACAGATCGCTCGCAGAGTTCGAGGGCATAGGGAAGATCATGAGTCACCATCACAATAGTGATATCGAGCGATCTCAAGATGTCAGCTAATTCGCGCCGGCTAGCAGGGTCAAGGTTTGAAGATGGCTCATCCAGTACAAGAATCTCAGGCTTCATCGCCAACACTGTTGCAACAGCCACTCGTCGTCTCTGACCGAAAGAGAGATGGTGCGGTGGGCGATCTTTGAATTCAACCATCCCGACAAGCTCAAGTGCCTGCACCACAGCAGCTTCAAGCTCTTCGCCTCGAACACCCATGTTGTAGGGACCAAAGGCAACATCTTCACCTACGGTCGGCATAAAGAGCTGATCGTCAGGATCCTGAAAGACGATACCGACCTTTGATCGAATTTGCCTAAGAACCTCTTTATCCGCAGTATTAAGTAACTCGCCGGCAATAAAGACTTGGCCATGGGCGGCTGGATGAATTCCGTTCATATGCATTACGAGGGTGGTCTTTCCAGCACCGTTAGGACCGAGTAGCGCCACGCGTTCGCCTTGCTTAACTTCAAGATTGACACCGTAGAGCGCTTGATTGCCATCAGGATAAGCAAATGCGAGGTCCTTTATTTCTAGGCTGAGTTCGTTCACGATAGCTCCAATAGTGTCGTTGTGATGAAAATTGTTAACGCTGCAATCGGCAACGAGAGAGCAGTCAACCATTGTGTGCTTGCTATTTTTCTTCGCTGCTCTTGTGGCAGCTCTCCGGCATATCCGCGTGAAAGCATCGCTAAATGAATTCTCTCGCCACGTTCATAAGAGCGAATAAAGAGCGCTGCGGCGACGGTGGCAAGAATCTTCCAATGCTGAATGCCTTTCGCTTCGAAACCTCGTGATTCGCGCGCGACTTTCATGCGCTCCATCTCGTCCGAAATAACATTGATATAGCGCAACATAAATGTTGCAATCTGAACCATCATACGTGGAAGATTTAAGCGCTCTAACCCTCGCAGAATCTCGCGCGCAGTCGTACTCGTTGACAAAATTACCGCTGTTAATACACCGAGCGTTCCCTTTGCCACAATAGAAAGTGCTGCTTCGATGCCATCGAGATAGAGGTTGAGAGGGCCGACCTCTACCTGATCGCCCTTACCAAAAAACGGCAACAAAATTGCAAAGAAGATAAATGGAACTTCAATGACAGCTCGTGAGAGCAAAGTCCGAAGAGAGAGCTTAGCCGCCATCGCAGCG
This sequence comes from Actinomycetota bacterium, assembly GCA_009698975.1. Next base: position 1,897 of record WLPB01000129.1, read on the forward strand.
GCGAAAATGAGAAGAAAGTAGAGTAAAAAGGCGGGCCAATTGGTAATGGGTGTCGCAACTCCAACGAAGATAAAGAGGAGGGCAGCCAGAATTTTCAGGTGTGATGGCAGTTGATGTACGACTGAATGCCTATGGATATAGAGGCGCTCACCGACATCATGGCCGTGATGGTGTTCGTGCTGGTCTACTTTGATGGCGAGCTCTTTTTTCTACGAATCAAGAGAAAGAGGCCACCAGAAATTGCTGCAGTACCAAGTACGCCAATTACACCTGCGAGGCCACCAGAGATGCGCTCATTTTCAATTCCGTCGACTGCATAGTCAGCCAAAGGAGTATCCGAATTGGCATTCTCTTCGGCAGTTGCACTAAACCCAATATCTTCCGCAACTTTTTCGAGGCCATCGGGATGTGAGGATGCATAGAAAGATGCACCGCCCGCTAATCCGAGACAGATCAGAAGTGCGAATGTAAAGAATTTTTTATTGCTCATTACATCTGCGCCTTTCTAATTTCTAAGTTACTTGTCGTTGGCTTCCATCCATAGACAAGATCTGGACGACTAGCAAGAACAGCACTGATTGCCATACCCGTGATAACTGCTTCACCAATTCCAATCAAGACGTGCGTACTGACCATCGCAGTAAGAACTGTTGTAACTGAATACGTTGCATTGCCACCGATGGCATATTGGATAACAAAGCCGATTGCAGCGGCAGGCACTGATAGAAATCCAGCGAGTGCGGCAGCTAAGGCAATACTCGCCTTACTTTTCTTTAAAACTTTTCGGCAGAGCAAGAATGTTCCATACCCAACCCAGACTCCGAGAAGTGCCATATTAAAAATATTGAGACCGATTGCGCTGAGTCCGCCATCTGCGAAGAGGAAGCCTTGCATCAATAAAACGACGCTTAGTGCCAAGGTGGCGGCATAAGGTCCAACGAGTACTGCAGCTAAAGCACCGCCCAATAAGTGACCACTTGTTCCCGCTGCGACTGGAAAGTTAAGCATCTGTACCGCAAAGATAAAGGTGGCAGTCAGTCCGGCTAGGGGAGCGCTCTTCTCATCCAAGCTCTTGCGTGCGCCGCTGAGCGAGAGTGCGATACCGGCGGCAGCTATCGCCCCGACTGTGGCCGAGGTTGGCAGATCGATAAAGCCATCTGGAATATGCATCGCCCCGCCCATCTCCGCGTAAAAATGCCTAGATGCGAACTATTCGCAAGTAGAAGAATAAAGGAGGGTCCGATTTATTTCTACTTGAGTTCGGGTGAAACCTAGGCCTATTAGTGGGGAATTCCTGCCTGGCGAAGGGCGTTAGGTCTAGAGTGCGGGAATTCAAGCATTCACGCTCTTGAAGGAGGTAGCCAGATGAGTAATGACAATGGCAGCCGCGATGGAGATGAAATCCTAACGGAGGAAATGCTCTGGGATCGAATTCCTGAAGTTTCTGGTGAAGAGCGTGCCGATACATATTACGAACTCAGCGCCCGCATATTTGCGCGCGGTCAATACGATGAAGCGCTCGCACTGGCAGAGACAGCGCGCGATATTTACTCCGAGCTTGGAGCAGCTGTTTCTAGTGATGGTCTAGCTCAGGCATATTCTGCAATCGGATTTAATCTCAATCAATTAAAGCGTATGGATGAAGCGGCGACTGCAATGTCAAAGGCAGTCGAAATTCTTCGCGAAAACAAATCACCAGTTGCGCTAGAGCTCGCATGCACATTAGGCGAGTGGTGGTATTCATCGAAGAATTACGAAAAAGTAATCGAGACTATGTATGAATGTGCACAGGAACATCTCGTTGATGGAAACACTATAGGTGCCGCAAATGATATGCATCTGATTGGGTGCGCTCAGCGCGAGCTGAAGAATTATGCTGAAGCAATTATTTGTTTCCAGGAAGCGCGAGCATCATTTAAGGCAGAGAAAGAAGTGCTTCAGGTTGCCAGATGCGATCAAAAGATGGCCTCTTGTTATACCGAACTCGGTGAAGGTGAGGCAGCACTTGAAGCTGCACGAAAAGCAATTGATGTTTTTGAAACAGCACATGATCACCACCGTGAAAC
>WLPB01000013.1 GCA_009698975.1 Actinomycetota bacterium
AATCAACTTATCAAAGAGTGACTGTGCTGCTGTTGTGCTGCTCGATGTTGTTGATTTCGCAGTGCTTACCTTCGGACGTTTCTTTCCTGCTTTAGGTAGAGATGGCGGCGCACTCACTCTGGGCTTTGGTGTGGGAGAAGCGCTGACCCGAGGTTTGACTGTTCGTTTCGGAATTGGTTTTGTAGTGGTGCTCGATGTGGGACCGCTGCCTCGTCGACCTTCAATCACTAATCGACCATCTTTTACATAAACCTCGATACAGGTTTTTATCTCGCAATCGCCCGCCCTGGCGGGGCTAGTGGGCGAGATAAGTTCGATTGCGATTACGAGCACTACCAATTTTGAGAGTTTCTTGAACATAGTGGCGAGGATAAATTGAGCTTCACCTCGGCTGTGGCGCGCCAGTGAGCGGCTGTGGATAGAACTCAATACAGTAAGAACATGGCTGCGCGCGATGGTGATGGATGGATCGAGTGCGCATGTGGCTCCAAGCACTGGGGCAAATTCGGAGCGGCCGGGCTGCTACTTGTTCGTGATGGAAAGATATTTCTTCAGCATCGCGCACCATGGGTTCATAACGGTGATACCTGGGGAATTCCCGGCGGTGCTAGAGATTCACACGAGAGCGCGCTCGAAGCTGCGATACGCGAAGCAGTGGAAGAGACAGGGCTGAACCCTGCTGGGATAAGTGCGCTGACAACATTTGTTGATGATCATGAAATCTGGAGCTATTCAACCGTTATCGCAGTTGCAGGTGCTGGCCTTGAGGGCCATGAGCTCAATGATGAATCATATGAAGTCAGATGGGTTGCCTTTGATGATGTCACTCGGCTACCGCTTCATCCAAGTTTTGCGCGAAGCTGGCCCGAGCTGTTAATTCAAATTAATAATCTGATCACACCACTCTAGAGCGCCACGATCGCGGTGTGCCACAAGAATTATTGTTCTGCCTAGCTCTCGCTCGGCTTTAAAGAATTCGATGAGAGAGCCCTGCGAAGCCAAGTCCTGCGATGCAAAGGGCTCATCAAGTAAAACTAAAGACAGCTCGCGCATAAAGGCTCGTGCAATTTCAATACGCTGTAATTGACCACCGGATAGTTCAGTTATCCGCTGATGAAGGAATGCAGTCAATCCCAACTCAGTAGTGAGGTAGTTCAGACGTTCATTGGAAACATTTTCATTACCGAGAAGCAGTATCTCAAGCGCCGTGTACGCCATCCAGTAACTATGACTCTGTTGCGCCACCGAACGAACTTCGGCGAGTTCTGCAAGTGAATAACTCGAGATTTCTCTGCTCTCCAATTGAAGTAGACCCGAAGTAATCTTCATCTCGCCGGCAATACCTGATAAAAGTGTTGATTTACCAACACCGTTGCTGCCAATAATTGCAGTGATTGTTCCTCGGTGTATCTGGGCGGTGAAATCCTGCACCACTGTATGACTTCCATAAGCAAGTGAAATCGAGTCAATGTTAATCATCGCCACACCTCCCTACTTCGACGGAGTAAGAGAATCAATACAGGTGCGCCAATAAGAGATGTGATGAGGCCAATCGGTAGCTCAAATGGAGGTGCAACGGTGCGAGCAGCAGTGTCAGCTAATAGCAAGAGAGCTGCTCCAACTAGTGCCGAACCAATGATGAGCGATCGGTTTCTGGGACCAATCAGAAAGCGTGTGATGTGTGGCGCGGCCAGGGCGAGGAATGCAATAGAGCCGACCGTACTCACTGCCGTGGCAATCAAAATTGCGATGAGAAAAAATGCGGTAAGTCGCATCCGTTGGGGATTGAGACCAAGGAATCTGACTTCGCGATCGCCCAGTGCGAGCAGATCCAACTTCTTCGAAATAAACCAAGCGACTGCTGAAGTAGCCAGGATTATGGGAGCTAGGAGATAGATTGATTTTGAGGTCACGAGGGCGAGAGAACCCAGCGACCAAAATGAGATTGAGCGCGCATCGGGGCGGTTTGCAACTGTGAGAATTAACCCTACGATCGCGCTGAGAAGTGCTGAGGTTGCGATTCCTACAATAACGAGTTGAAGCGCACTGCGTGATGAGGCAAAGGTGAGCAAGGTGGCAAGGAGTGCTCCAACCACTGCTGCAATTGTTGTTGGAAGTGTTCCAATATCAGCAATGTTAAGGAGTACAGCAATCGTTGCTCCCAGTGATGCGCCAGCAGATGTTCCGATAATCGAAGGATCCGCTAACGGATTATTGGTGGCGCTCTGTGAAAGCACACCCGCTACACCTAGGGCTGCGCCAATTAATAGCGCTGCTAACACTCTCGGAAATCTAATCTGCCAAATTACATCATGTGCTGGGCCAGTCAGTGATGGAGAAAATATGTAGCGCCATGGAGATTCGATTTCTGCGCTTCCCACACTGAGTGCGAAGAGCGAGAAAAGTAGAAGCATGAGCACGATGCCGAGCAGAAGTGAGCCCCTACCTTTCAGCGCAATCATCTCTTTACCTGCTTGATTGCATCAGCTAATTCAATCAATAAGTGAGGGGTACGAGGGCCGAAGGAGAGCAAGAGTGAATCATCGACTGCAATGACCGCGCGATTTTTCCCCGCCCGCGTTTGGGCTATACCTGGCAGTGCAATCAGTCCATCGACTCCACCCACGGATTCAAGTCCTTTGGACATGACAAGCAGAATTTCTGGATCTTCATTAGCAAATGATTCACTACTGAAGGCAGAGAAAGGTGTATCACTAATCGCCGCTCCAACATCTACTCCCCCAAGAGCGGTGATTAATGAATCAGCGCCTGAGCCCTTTCCGCCTAATAAGTAAATGGAGTTACCTCCACGAAGATAGAGGAATGCAATACGAGGTGAGCCTTCCGCTGCTTTCGCTGATTCGGAGATAGTTGATCGAATTTCATCTGCTAATGATTGACCCGCTAATGGAGTTCCGATGAGTTCAGATATCGCACCCACCTTCGTCGAAATTTCTCCGACGCTCCATACTTCATTAATCAGTTCGACTTTGATTCCGGTCGAACGAATAGTTTGAATTGCATCAAGCGGGCCTACTGATTCATCAATGATGACTAATTCTGGTTGTAGCGCAATAATTTTTTCGGCTACAAGTTGGTGGCCTGTGCTCACTATCGGAACTGATTTTAGAGACTCATCGGTACTTGCAATGTCTCGTCCAATTAAAATATCTTTGAAACCCATTGAATCAATGATCTCGGCCGAACCATTTGCGAGGGCGATTACCTTTGAATATCGAGGGGTTTCTTCCGATAAAGAGCTCACTGATGTCACCATCGCAGATGTGATTTCAATCGCGTTGGTCGATGTATCAGAACACGATGTCAGGGTCGCAAGTAGCGCAATAAGCACGCCAACGACTCGAATTCTCACATCTGGCATTCTCGCAGATTCTTGCCGACATTTCGGGGCGAGTTGTCGGAGAAGGCCGTCCTTGGAAAAACATAAGCTCTTGCCATGCGAAGCCAGGTCTTACCAACATTTCTGCTGCTGCTGGCCGTAACAAATCTCTCCACGAGCTCTGCCGGAGCAGCCGTAACTGCTAAAAATGTTAATGGATCTTCTATCTCTATCGGCAACCAAGTCTTGAGTAAGAACTCGATTCTTACTGTTACTGGAAAGGGCTTTGATGAGACGGTCGGAATCTATCTTGCCTTCTGCGTAGTACCCAAGCAAGGGAGCGCGCCAACACCATGTGGTGGTGGGATAAACAAGACCGGAACTGGCGATAGCTCATTATGGATTTCATCTAACCCTCCCCCTTATGGAGTGGGCCTGGCTATTGAGTATCAGCCGGGTGGGAGGTTTCAACAGAAGGTTGGCATCACCAGAAAGATTGGAAAGTTTGATTGCAAGAAAGTGAAATGTGCAATCACTGTAAGAGCAGATCATATTCGTGAAGGCGATCGTAGCCACGACATCTTTCTACCCATAGTTTTCAAGTAAGAATAAATGACAAATAACGTGAGCGGAGACAAAGTGAAGAAGTTAATCAGAAGTATCTCGGTAGCTATTCTGGCAATCTCAGCGACTGTCGTATCCGCGCCAGCTGAAGCGGCAACCTTTACCTGGTCGAGCCAGCCACTCACCAATCTCAATCCCAATGGATCGCTGATCAACGGCGGCTTCACTAATTTTCCCACTAAGTCAGGGCTATATGTCTCACAGTGTTTAGCGCCAGTAGTCAGTGGCGAGCGTCCTACTAACTGTGCACAACTGTTGTGGGTCACTCCAACTGCAACTGCAGGCACTCCCGGAATGGCTTTGCCTACCGGGCCGATTGCATTTACTTTAAAGAGTGCCATTAAAGGCAACTTAGGCGATATTGACTGCTCTATTTCGCAGTGCGGACTCTTCTTCCGCCTCGATCACCTTGCAACCGCAGATAAGTCAGAGGACACATACCTGCCAATCACATTTACTTCAGGAGTAATTACAACTCCAGTCCTTAAGACAGATGTACTAACAATTACTCTCAATGGCGCAGCCCTGACAAAGAATGTCCCGGTAAATCTGGCTTACCGCGCGAAGGCTGTTATTACCTCTAAATCAGCGTCTGGTCAGCCTGTTGTAATCACATCTGCAACACCGGAATGTAGTTACGCAAATGGAGTACTAACTGCCCTTAAAGGTAGTGGTCTCTGTGCGCTGTCAGTATCAACAGCCGGAAATTTAGAGTATGAAGCGGCGCGTGCCAATTATCCATTTATATTGGCTCTTGGAAAGCAGAGCATTGGGTTTACTGTCACTGGAGCTAAGAAGGGCACGACAAGAGCGCTTCCTGCACTAACTAACTTCGGTACTTCAGTGGTCTACAAGTCGAAGTCAAAGAGCTGCGTAGTTGAATCAAATCTCATGACAGTCGGCCGTGGAAAGAGTTGCATTCTGACTGTGAAAGCTGCCGGCAAGGATTTGATGTGGGCACCACTGGATACGACCCTTAAGGTCATTATCAAATAGCTAGCGGCGAAGTGTTTCGATGCCGGCGATGCAGAATGATGTGACTGATGTAATCACGCTCTCTGCATCGTCGCCTCGCTCAATACGCCTCGATGCTCCATCAGTGATGCTTTGAATCATCGATAGCGCGAGATCAATATCGCTGACGCCGAGTTCGGCAAGCTTGCTTCGCAATGGCGCGAGTAGGGCACGGTGTGCTGCTCCAATTGATGCGGCACGTTCGCGAGGCATATCAATAGAGCTCAATGCTTTAGCGAGTAAATGGCGACCATCTGCAATGTAGATCAGTGACTCTTTAATCCATCGCTCGATAGATTGCAAAGGATCATTTGTGCTCTCCGATGCTTGGCGCAGAGTATGAGTAAAAGTTTCAAATTCTTCGATTACTAAATCAGCGGCGAGGTCAGCGCTACTCGCAAAATACTCATAGACAGATGTCCGTGATAAACCTGCACGTTGAGCAACTGCCGCCACGGTAATCGCTGCACCACCAGATTCGAGTGCGATCGCAGCTGCAGCCTCGATGAGTTGGCTACGGCGCCAATCACGGTGATCTGCAAGGGTGGGAGTTGATATGCGAGGCATATAACTATTGTTTCATGGTCTCTGCAAGGCGTCGCAATGAATTCCTGACTATCTCTTTATCGTTGGTGCGCCAGAGTGGTGGCATCGAATTGAGCAAGATTTGGCCGTAGCGCTTGGTAACGATTCGAGAGTCCATAATCGCAACCACCCCTCGGTCGTCGATACTGCGAATCAGGCGTCCTGCCCCTTGTGCCAGCAAGAGCGCGGCGCGGGGAACGGAGACCTGCATAAAGCCGCTGCCACCTGCGGTATCAGCCAGAGCCGAGCGGGCAGCCAATACAGGTTCGTCGGGGCGAGGAAAAGGTAGGCGATCAATAACAACCAAAATACATGAATTGCCTGGCACATCGACGCCTTGCCAGAGAGACATTGTTCCAAGCAACACTGAAGTCTCATCCGCTGCAAAACGTTCTACTAGCGGACCAACTGCATCTCCACGTTTTTGGGTAATGATTGAAATTGGACGCTCGGATAAAACTTTACGCAAGTGAATATCAGCAGCTTCTACACCTCGCCATGAGCTGAAGAGCGCCAATGTTCGACCACCTGCAGCATCGATGAGTTCGCCGAGTTCTTCGAGTATCTGCGGAGATGTTCCTTCTCGTGTTGGCTCGGGTAAGTGCTTCGGCAAATAAAGCATTCCCTGATTAGCAAAATCAAATGGTGAACCGACATCCATTGTCTGCAAATTAGCTGGATCTATATCGCCATCTTTAACATCCTGGTCGCCATCTTCTCCGACGATAAATCCAATGCTCTTGGCCATTGCATCGAAGCCACTGCCTACGGTCAATGTTGCCGAGGTTGCAATGACTGGGCTCTGGGTCAACAAATTACTGCGCAGAACATGAGAGACAGATAGCGGCGCTAAATGCAGCGTAGAAAATGTTGGTTCATACCAGAGCACATGGGTATCGCCCATCTTCAATAACTTTCCAGCAATCGTTGCAATTTCCTGAACAGCACCCTTTACGCGAGCACGTTCTGCTAGAGCATCTGGATCGAGGATCTCTTCATCAGCTGCCATTGATTGCGTAACAGCGGTCGCTGCCTCACGAACCTTGCGGATAGGGCTTTCGAGCGATTGTGGAATCTCTTCTAGGCGACCCTGCTTAGTAAAATCTCCTTTTACATCTGCTCCATAATCGCTCATCGCATCGTAGAAACTATCAGCGGCGTTGGTAAAGGCCTCAGAAATCTTGCCGGGCATGTATTTGCGCGCCATCGCTGCAGCTCGAATGACACGTGCAGAGGTCAGTTCTTCTGTGACAGCCTGGGTGGTGCGATCCATAAACTCGTGAGCTTCGTCGATAATGACAGCATCGCGTTCGGGCAAGATTGGATGAGCATCGACAATTTCGATTGCGAGCAGCGTGTGATTAGTAACGACAACATCTGCCGTCTGAGCCTTAGCTTTCGCCTTTGCTGCAAAGCAACTACTTCCCCAGGCACAGGCATCTGCGCCGACACATTCGCGCCCAGATAATGAATTTGCTGCCCATACGCGGCGATCTACCTCGGGTGCATCATCTCGATCTCCCGAGACATCCTTGCTGCGGGCCCATGCATGTAAACGCTTTGCATCCTTTTCAAGGTAAGAAGATTCAAGAAGTAGTTCGCCATCAGGATCAGGCTCTTCTGAATTCATCTTGGCTAAGCAAATGTAATTTCCTACGCCTTTATAGATTGCATAAGTAATCTCGCGGCCAAGCTCTTTTTCTAAAGCCGGAACAACTGCAGGAAGGTCACGTTCAACTAATTGGCGTTGAAGTGCGAGGGTCGCGGTAGCAACTAACACTTTGCGTCCATGTACCAACGCTGGAATGAGGTACGCCAATGATTTACCTGTGCCTGTTCCAGCTTGAACCATCAAGTGATGACGATCGGTCAAGGCATTTGCAACAGCCTCTGCCATTTCAATCTGACCATCTCGTGGCGAGCCACCGATTGCAGCGACAGCAACATCGAGGGCCTGACGCACCTTCGCTGACATATCGCTCATGGCGGCAACCTTACCTCTGCACACCGTCTAATCAAGGTAGTTGAATATTCAACTACTTCTGTTATTATCAGCTCATGGAAAAGTTGCCAGCCCTCTACATCGGCCACGGCGCACCTTTACTGCTCGATGATCCAATCTGGAGCGGTCAAATAGCTGGCATTACAGAGAAGTTTGCGAAGCCGACTGCAATCTTGATTATCTCTGCCCACTGGGAATCAGCGCCCATCACAATCTCAAGCCCGCTTGCAAATACTCCCCTGGTTTATGACTTTGGTGGATTCGCTCAGAAGTTCTTCGAGATGACTTATCAGACGCCTGATGCAACGGCCTTAGCTGCGCGCATTGCAGCGATGATGCCGAAGACAGAACCGCTGCATCAATCACAACGCGGGCTTGATCACGGCGCTTGGGTTCCACTTCGCGTGATGTACCCCGATCACGATATTCCTGTACTGCAAATGTCGATGCCGACAACAGATCCAGGAAAATTGATTGAAATTGGACGTCGCCTAGCCCCACTTCGTGATGAAGGAGTTCTGATTATCGGTTCTGGTTTTATGACCCACGGATTACCATTTCTGCGGGATTGGTCGATTGATGCAAAGGCGCCAGAGTGGTCGTCGGAATTTGATGCATGGGCTGCCGAGCGATTAGCACAGGGTGATATTGATTCACTTGCAGCCTTCAAGGATTTAGCTCCGGCAGTCAATTACGCCCATCCAACAGTTGAACATTTCACACCACTCTTTGTGGCACTCGGTGCAGGAAACGATATCGATGCGGCACCAGAGACATTGATTGATGGTTTTTGGATGGGCCTTTCAAAGCGTTCGCTTCTCGTCGCTTAGCGTAAGACTCCAAAGTCTTTATCCACAGTAGCTGCAATCTGCTTAAATCACTGGCATCAACCTAATTTAACCTTCGCGAACTTCCACTCACTTCTCGATTCGGATCTGTCACCCTGGTGAAGCCCGAAATCTCTGCAGCATCCGTTGCAGAGTAGAGAAGGGAAATGTTATGAAAATTCTAGATTGGCTCTCACTCATTATGAGTATCGGAAAGTTAATCCTTCTAGCAATAGAAATTAAGAACGCCCACCGTAATCGCGGCGGGCGTTCAGAAACTTCTTAACAGGAAGTCAAGGAGCCGTTCACTTAGATAACTCTTTGTGGGCGGTTTCTTGTTTTAAATAATACATCTTCTCCAACTCAGTAGTAAGGCAATCGAGCAGATTTTTAAAACTACTTTTAGTTACTTTAAATGAGGGCGAGAGCGGCGATTGCCGCGTCATAACCTTTATCTTCTTTACTACCTACAACTCCAGAACGCGCAATTGCCTGCAGTAAGTCGTCGCACATGAGTACGCCGAAACCAATTGGCTTTGAGAATTTGAGTTGTACATTCATAACGCCGTGAGTAACGCCTTGGCAAACATAATCAAAGTGTGGAGTCTCTCCCTTGAGTACGAGACCAACCACGACAACAGCATCAAATCCCTCTTCAAATGCCTTCTGTGCCGCAAGCGGAAGTTCGAAAGATCCTGGAACATAGAAGAGTTCAATCTTTGCAACAGATGCTGCCTCTAACGCTCGACGAGCACCTGCCACGAGGTCATCACAGATCTCGAGATGCCACGATGAAGAGATGATTGCAACCTTTGCCTTTGGGTGTGAAATCACTGTTATTTCAGGTGCGTGGCCAGCCATTATGCATCTCCTCTTTCGTGTCCGAGCTTTGCTCGTTTACTTTCTATATATGAACGGTTGTACTGGTGGATCTCTGCTGAAAGGTGTTCTTGTGTTACATCAAAGCCTGCGCCCACAAGAGCTGCAATCTTTTGAGGATTATTCGTTAATAGGGTGAGATTGCTGACCTTGAGGGTGTGAAGAATTTCCAGCACATCTTCCCATTCGCGAGCATCAACTGGATGCCCCAGAGAGATATTTGCATCAACGGTGTCGAGTCCTTCATCTTGCAGCTGATACGCCTTGAGTTTTTCGGTGAGACCAACTCCGCGTCCTTCATGGTCGCGCAGATAGATGATGTATCCAAAACCATGTTCGGCAATTGCTTTCTTAGATAGCGCTAACTGATCTCCACAATCACAGCGCAGCGAACCTAATACATCACCCGTAAAACACTCAGAATGAATTCGAATATAAGGATTCGTGCCTGGTTCTCCAAAGCGCGCAATCACATGATCTCGAGATTTTAGCGCTGGATAGGTTGCTAACTGCCATTGACCTTCAGGAAGTTGAACATCGGCCCAATTGAGTTCTATCTCGCTCTTGTGGCTAGCCTTGTAATTGGCCTTCCAATAGGTGGTGAGTTCTTTGATGGTAATCATCGTAATTTTATGTTGTTCGGCAAAGTCACGGAGAGTTTCTCCGCGTGCCATCGACCCATCTTCAGCAAGAATTTCCGATAGGAGCGCAGCAGGATTGGCTCCGACCAACTGTGCAAGTGCTACACCTGCCTCTGTGTGTCCACTACGTGTTCCGAGCCCGCCTTCGCTGGCAATAAGTGGATAGATATGGCCAGGCCGGGCAAAGTCATGGGCTGTCGAGTTAGATGAACCAAGTGCATTAATCGTGGCAGTTCGCTCTTGTGCGCTGACACCTGTTGTCAGCCCTTGCGCTAAGTCAACAGAGACAGTGAATGCTGTTTTGCGCTTATCTTGATTGCTCTCAAACATCAGTGGCAAATTAAGGCGTCGGGCGGTTGCTTTATCAAGACCAACGCAGAGAATTCCGGTTGTGTGACGGACCATAAATGCAGTCTGTTCAGCTGTGACTTTTTCAGCAAGAATTATGAGATCGCCTTCATTTTCGCGAGATTCATCATCAGTAACAATGAGGAATCTTCCTGCAGCGAATTCCTCGAGTGCGGATTTAATTGACATTGTTGCCACCGCCTTTAGTGATCAGGCGTTCAACATATTTTGCGAGAATATCAACCTCGACATTGACGATATCTCCTGGAGACTTGAGCGAAAGATTTGTCTTAGCCAAAGTCTCTGGGATAAGCCAGAGCGTCACATGATTGTGTACATCCTCGATTGCGCCCACTGTCAGTGAAACTCCATCTATGGTGATTGAGCCCTGATTAACAATGTATTTAGAGAGGCTTTCGGGGACTTCAATGATGAACTCTTCCCACTTCTCACCTGGTGTGCGAGAGACCACCTTGGCAACTCCATCAACATGGCCCTGAACGATGTGGCCACCCATGCGCATATCCATCTTCGCTGCGAGCTCAAGATTTACAGCTGATCCGACTTCTAGCGAACCGAGAGAGGTAAGTGAAAGCGTCTGAACCATTACATCGGCGGTGAATGAATCGATAGTCAATGATGTCGCGGTAAGACAAGTACCGTTGACTGCAATTGAATCTCCAACTGAAAGATCTGGAGTCAATAGAGGAGACAGGACGGTGAGCACAGATGAGCTCTCACTGCGTGTAATTGCAGTTATTTTGCCAAGTTCAGCAACTAATCCGGTAAACATTATCTATTCCCCACTCTGTAGCGTGACTTAATATCCGAGCCACAAATCTCGGATGAGATGAGTTCTAACTTTTGAGCACTTGCAAGAGTCGTGATTCCAATATCTTCAAGCCATGAAGAACCTGCGCCGAGCGCTATTGGTGCTTGGTAGATCACGACCTCATCGATAACTCCTGCCTTCAGGAGTGCGCTTCCCAATGTAGGTCCCGCTTCTATCAACACTTGGTTGAGCTTGTGCTTATCTAATTCTGCAAGCAATTCACCGATTTCATGGCTCTTCACATAAATCGTCTCGCTGGCGCCATCGTTAAGGTTGAAGTTCGCTGGTACGGCGCGCTTACCCATCACGATGCGCAAAGGATTTGTTGCCCCTTCAAGGCGCGGACGTAGCGTTGGATTATCAGCCAGAGCGGTTCCGGTTCCAACCAGAATTGCATCTGACTGTGCGCGCAAAATTTGCACGTCGGCACGAGATTCTTCAGATGAGATCCACTGGGATGTTCCATC
>WLPB01000130.1 GCA_009698975.1 Actinomycetota bacterium
AAGGGTGATTTAAGGAGCGTTGATTTGGTAGACAGAAAGATAGAACCCCTCGACTCCATGATGTAATGCACAGTTGAGTCGAATTGAAGCGGCATATTAATCGCAATTCGGTTTCGGACCACTTGCGAAATCTTTCGGTAATCCCCAGTTCCTCCTTCTGCCTCAGCAAGCGAGGCGATGATTAACAATTCTTGCGGAGTGAAGCCGTCTTGAGGACCAGCTATGCCGGCTCGCTCAATCTCTCTCAATCCGCGATCCACGAGCGTATTTAGAATTTTCGTGAGCGAAGTCGAAGTATCGAAGGAATACTGAGCTGGAAAGAGAAGACCTTCTAGTGAGCTATACCCGTCAGGTAGCACAAAGGAGCCAAGTGTGTTCTCAACCATCTTCTCAGGGAAACCAAGTGCAACTAACTTGGTGCCTATCTCTGAGTTCCATGCACCTTCATTGATAGCCAAAAGATTGGTGATACGAGAATTATCAAGTAGCTGTTCCAGCGCCTGCTTTGCGCAGATACCACTTTCGATTCTGTGGTTTCCGGGTGCAATCGACGCAGATCTTTCATCGCCTACTGCTACACGAAAGAAGGCAGCCGAAGAACGAATGACCTTAAGTGTGTAGAGACGATTTGCTATCGATGATCCGCTCTCACCGCTGGCGATTGAAATCATTACCTCTTTGCCACCGCTTCCGCAGGGGTAATCTGGTGCCGCCGAAGTAGAAGGTTTGACCTCTCTCACGAGAGCGATGATCAAAAGCGCCATCACAATTCCTGCAACGCCACGACGATTATCTCTACTAATTCTCATTCGCAAGTCCGGCTTCAAGAATGGTAACCGCCGCCATTGAATCAATCTCCGAGCGAGCTTCACGGCTACTCTTTCCGGCATCACGGAGCTTACGTGCCGCCGAGACAGTACTTAAGCGCTCATCGACAGTCACTATAGGAATAGCGGTAAGTGGCTCAAGAGAGTTTATGAACGCATCGACAAGTTCAACTGCTTCGCCGTTCTCGCCACTCATTGTCTTTGGATAGCCAACAAAAATTGTGATCGGTTGATACTCATCGATGAGCGAAATAATCTGCTGGAGAATTTTGGGATGCGTTGCTAAAAGATGCGGGAGTGGCGTAGCAAGAATCCCATCAGGATCGCAGATTGCAACACCAATTCTTACTTGACCATAATCAAAGGCGATCCGTCTGCCTCGACCTGATGTCATATTTCTATTTTCCTGCCAGGGCTGCAGCTACGGCATCGAGTGCAGCCTTTGCTGCCGATGAGTTAGTCCCACCACCTTGTGCGAAATCATCCTTGCCGCCACCGCCACCACCAAGAATGGAGGAACCAACTTTTACTAATGCGCCAGCTTTAATGCCCAACTTACGGGCTTCATCGGAGCAGGTAGCAACGAGTACTGGCTTGCCATCGGTAGAACTGATGAGGGCTACGACTGCATGAGAGTTACGATTTCTGATCTCTAGCGAAATTTTCCGTAAGTCATCTGCTGACACACCATCTGGAAGTAGTGCTCCTGTGAAAATTATCTCGCCGATTGCAACAGCTTGGCTTGCTAACGAATCAATACTTGCCATCGCCTGGGCAGTGCGCACTATCGCTAGTTCTTTCTCGACATCCTTGATGCGATCGATAAGAGCTTGAATTCGTTCAGGGAGTTCTTCAACTTTAGAACCCTTAATGAGAGATGTCAGTGAATTAAGAAGGATATGTTCGCGAGCTAAGAAGCTATATGCATCAGCGCCTACCAACGCTTCGACTCGACGAACACCAGCACCGATTGATGACTCCCCCAGAAGTTTGACAACTCCTAGTTCGCCGGAGCTGCGTACGTGAGTGCCGCCACAGAGCTCTCTCGCCCAATCACCGACACTCACAACGCGTACTTGGTCTCCGTATTTTTCACCGAAGAGCGCCATCGCTCCAATTTTCTTCGCAGCCTCTTGGCTCATCACTTCAGCGCTCACGGCCAAGTTATCGAGGAGCAATGAATTCACGCGCGCCTCTACCTCGCTGAGCACCATCTCAGAGACAGAGCCTGTTGACGGAAAATCAAATCTAAATCGACCTGGAGAGTTCTCAGAACCAGCTTGAGTTGCTGTCTCACCAAGAATTTCGCGGAATGCTTTGTGAACCATGTGAGTTGCGGTGTGCGCTCTTGAGATTGCATTTCGTCGTTCAAGATCAATAACTGCATGGGCAGATTCGCCGAGTGAAATCTCACCAGCCAACACGCGACCACGATGGATTGAAAGCCCCTTAACTGGAGATTGGACATCGAAGATTTCAATCACGGCACCTGATGCGAGTGTAATCCGACCACCGTCGGCAAGCTGTCCTCCACCCTCGGCGTAGAAAGGAGTTCTGTTGAGAACAATCTCCACATCATTGCCCTCTGTTGCACTCTTTACAGAGATGCCATCGACGAGAATTCCATCGACTGTAGAGTCACTATCAATATGTGTGTAGCCGATGAACTCTGATGTTCCAACCTCATCTGCAATCTTGCGATATTCGCTGAGATCTGTGTGACCAGACTTCTTCAACTTTGCATCGGCCTGTGCGCGATTACGTTGTTCCTTCATGAGGCGGCGGAAACCATCTTCGTCGACTTCAAGACCTTCTTCGCGCGCCATCTCGAGAGTGAGATCAAATGGGAATCCATAGGTGTCGTGAAGTTTAAAGACCTCTTCTCCCCCAAGCACGCTCTGCTTTGAAGCCTTGAGAGAACTAGCCGCAACATCGAAAATTTGGGTTCCGCTCTTGAGAGTCTGGAGGAACGATTCTTCCTCGGCTACAGCGACAGCGAGAATTCTCTTAGAGTCAGAGACTAACTCTGGATACTGTGCACCCATCGCAGTAATTGCTGCACTTGTAAGTTCAGAGATGATTGGCTCATTTGTTCCGAGCAGACGCATATTTCGGATTGTGCGTCTCATCATTCGACGAAGAACATAACCTCGGCCCTCATTACCTGGTGTCACACCATCACCAATAAGCATTGCCGCAGTTCGAGCATGGTCTGCAATTACGCGGAGAGAAACATCTGATTTCTCATTAGCGCCGTACTTGACCGATGAGAGATCCATCGCCTTAGTTAAAATCTGCATAGTCGTATCAATTTCGTAGATGTTCTCTACGCCTTGAAGTAACGCCGCGGTGCGCTCTAATCCGAGGCCAGTATCAATGCTCTTAGCAGGAAGCTCACCCAAAATTGGATAACCATCTTTGCCTCCGCCGGCTCCACGTTCATTCTGCATAAAGACGAGATTCCAGATTTCTAAATAGCGATTCTCATCTGCAATTGGTCCCCCATCGGAACCGTAAGCTGGACCTCGATCATAATAAATCTCAGAACAAGGACCGCATGGACCAGGTACGCCCATTGACCAGAAATTATCTGCCATATCGCGTCGCTGGATTCGTTCGCGCGGTACACCTATCTTCTTATGCCAAATCTCTTCAGCTTCATCATCGTCGAGATATACAGTGACCCACAAACGATCCTCAGCGAATCCATAGCCGCCATCGGAAATTGGTTTTGTTAATAGTTCCCAGGCAAGAGTGATTGCTCCCTCTTTAAAGTAATCACCGAAGGAGAAGTTTCCGCACATTTGGAAGAAAGATGCGTGGCGAGTTGTCTTACCCACCTCATCGATATCGAGTGTGCGCACACACTTTTGAACAGAGGTTGCTCGATCAAAGGGCGGAGTTACTTCGCCGAGAAAATAAGGCTTAAAGGGAACCATTCCTGCATTTACGAGAAGTAAATTTGGGTCATCCGCAATCAGAGAGGCAGAAGGTACGACTGTATGGTTAAGGCCTAATGAGTTTCCAGATTCGAAAAACTTGAGCCAACGTGAACGAATTTCTGCTGATTGCACGGGCTGAGGTTACTCTGCATTCTTCTTAGATTTGCGACCTTTACTAGCCTGCGCC
>WLPB01000131.1 GCA_009698975.1 Actinomycetota bacterium
AACTGAAGATCCGCGTCAACGACACCTGTTGCAGCACCAGCGATATCAAATTCATCTTCAGTGAGTAGACCTGGGTGTTCTGCTGTCTCTCCACCAATCAGAGCTGTCCCTGCCTTGATACATCCGTTGGCAATTCCACTCACAATTGCTGCAATTCGCTCTGGTATCACTTTTCCGACAGCGATGTAATCTGTCATAAAGAGTGGCTCGGCTCCACAGACAACGAGATCGTCGACAACCATTGCAACAAGGTCCTCTCCGATTGTGTCGTAAATTCCCATTTGTCGAGCAATCTCAGTCTTTGTGCCCACACCATCAGTTGATGTTGCAAGTAAGGGCTGCTTCATCTTTTTCAGGGCAGATGCATCAAAGAGGCCGGCAAAGCCACCTATGCCACTCATCACTTCAGGACGAGATGACTTAGCAATGGATGCCTTCATTAATTCGACAGCCCGATCTCCAGCATCGATATCGACACCTGAATCTTTATATGTTGCCATTGCCGCTACACCTCAGATATTTCTAAACGTGTCTTGCCTTCGGATAAATCTGAAGGAATTGCAATTGGATATTTCCCTGAAAAACACGCTGTACAAAGCTTATCTTCCGGGACTTTTGTCGCCTCAATCAGCCCAGCTTCTGAGACAAAACCAAGTGAATCCGCGCCAATTGAGAGGCGAATCTCCTCGATGCTCATCTCTGCACCGATTAACTCGGCCCGAGTAGCAAAATCAATTCCGTAAAAGCATGGCCACTTAACTGGTGGTGATGAGATTCGAACATGGATTTCGAGAGCACCAGCTTCGCGCAACATTTTTACAATAGCGCGTTGGGTATTTCCACGGACAATAGAATCATCGACTACAACAATTCTCTTGCCTTCGATGATTTCGCGAAGCGGGTTCAGTTTTAGCCGAATTCCAAGCTGGCGAATAGTCTGCGATGGCTGGATAAATGTCCGCCCAACATAGGAGTTCTTCACTAGCCCAAGTCCAAATGGAATTCCCGATTGCTTTGCATATCCAATCGCAGCTGGCGTTCCTGACTCTGGCACTGGAATTACTAGATCAGCGTCTGCTGGCGCTTCAATTGCTAATCGGCGACCGATTGCTCCGCGAACGGCATGAATACCTTGACCAGCAATTGTTGTATCCGGACGAGCAAGATAGACATATTCAAAAATACAGCCTTTCGGATCTGACTTTCCCCATAGTTTTGAACGCACGCCTTTTTCATCGATTGCAATGAATTCACCGGGTTCAATTTCACGGACGAACTTCGCTCCGACAATATCGAGGGCTGCGGTTTCAGAGGCAACGACCCAACCGCCTTCAAGCTCTCCTAAGACAAGTGGACGCACTCCATTGAGGTCTCGCGCAGCATACAAAGTATGTTCATCCATTATTACGAGCGAGAACGCGCCTTGAAGCAACGGCAACACCGCAACAATATTCTCTTCGATAGTCTCGTGATCTTGCAGACCAATAAGGGCTGTCATGATTTCAGTATCGGTAGTTGCGCCGCGATCGCCCTTCGGGACATCTCGCTCGAGCGAACGCACAAGGTCAAAGAGCTCGCCGGTATTGGTCAGATTTCCATTGTGGCCTAATGCAATCGTTCCATATTTGGTAGGTCGCAAAGTAGGTTGAGCATTTACCCAGGTGCTCGAACCCGTGGTGCTGTATCGACAGTGTCCAATAGCGATTTTTCCGGTTAGAGAGGTTAAATCTGATTCGGTAAAGACTTGCGATACAAGGCCCATATCTTTAAAGATTACGATTCGGTTTCCATCAGATGTTGCAATTCCGGCCGACTCTTGTCCGCGATGTTGCAACGCATACAGCCCATAGAAGGTTAACTTTGCTACTTCTTCCGCTGGTGCATAGACACCAAAGACTCCACAAGCATCTTGTGGGCCTCGATCATTATCGAGCAAGTGGTGGTTTAGATTTCCATCAGCACGACGCATCATGAGCGCTCCTTATTGAGGGGGAGAAATTCAGTGAGATCTGCGCGAACTCCCGACGCATTTATGAGACCAGCTCCGAGTGCATCGGCCCAAGTGCGTTCGCCGCGAGTAAGCGATAACCAGGTGGTCGCATCCATCTCAATCACATTTGCAGGTGTGCCTCGTGTGTGTTTAGGTCCCTCGCCACATTGAACGGCAGCATAAGGAGGTATCCGTACCTCTATCGCACGCCCAGGCGATTTCTCTACTAAAGCCGCAAGTGTCATCTTTACCTCTTGAAGAATTTCAGGATTTCGCATCTGATTATCCAAATAGTTTCTTGAAGGTTTCGGTATGTGCTTTGCGTAATTCAGCTAACGAAATAGCGCAGTCATTGATGACAAGTGCATCTCCGCCGGTTAAACCTATCTTTGCCAAGGGAATATTCTTTTCGGCTGCGAGGTCTATCAAAAGTGACGCTTTCTCACTTTCAATTGCAACGACAACTCTTCCTGGAGTTTCACTGATTAATGCAATACCTGGGTTATCGAGAGTTACGTGCGCACCTACGTTATGGCGAAGAACCATTTCGGTAAGTGTCGCTGCCAGGCCACCTTGGCTGAGATCGTGCGCCGCAATGAACATCTTGCTCTGATTAGCGGTAACTAATAAATCAATCAGCCGCATTTCGCGAGCCAGGTCTGCAATTGGTGCAACTCCCCCGCGCATTCCGTGAAGGTATGCCCATTCACTCCCTGAGAGATTTTTATCGGTTGCCCCCAACAAATAGAGCTCTAAACCAGCGTCCTTAAACGACATTGGCGTCCTAGTGCGGACATCTTGGATTACACCTAGAACTCCGATGACTGGGGTTGGCAGAATTGCAGTAGTGCCAGTCTGGTTGTAGAAAGAAACATTTCCGCCGGTGATTGGTAATCCCATTTCGAGTGCGCCATCTGCTAGACCACGCACTGTTTCGGCAAATTGCCACATGACGCCGGGATCTTCAGGAGAGCCGAAGTTAAGGCAGTTTGTCACCGCAAGTGGCTTCGCACCGGCTGTTGCAATATTGCGAGCGGCTTCGGCAAGAGCTAGCTTTGCGCCCTCGTATGGATTGAGATAAGACCAATTTGCATTTGCATCTGTGGCAACAGCAACACCAAGGTGAGTGCTCTCATCAATGCGGACCATTCCTGAATCATCGGGCTGCGATTGAATTGTATTTCCTTGAACATATCGATCATATTGATCAGTGACCCAGGATTTATCTGCCAAGTTAGGAGTCGCTGCCAGGGTCAGAATTACCTTCTTTATCTCATCTGAAGTTGCAGGTATTGGTGGATTGATAATCTCTTCTGCAACTACATCTACATAATCTGGCTTCGCGAGTGGACGGTTATAGACCGGGCCATCATGTGCAACGGTGCGAGGTGGAACATCAACAATAAGCTCGCCCTTAAATGTAATCTCAAGATGCGTTCCATCAGTTACTTCGCCAATAACAGTTGAAGTCACATCCCACTTCTTGCAGATTTCAAGGAAACGATCAATCTTTGATGGTTCGACAATCGCACACATACGCTCTTGTGACTCTGACATCAAAATCTCTTCTGGAGATAGCGATGGGTCACGAAGGGGCACTTTATCGAGCTGAACTTTCATGCCACCAGAACCACCAGATGCAAGCTCAGATGTTGCACACGATAAACCAGCGCCGCCTAGATCTTGAATTCCAACGACGAGATCTTCGGCAAAAATTTCCAGGGAACACTCAATCAACACCTTCTCTACAAAGGGATCTCCTACTTGAACAGCTGGTCGCTTTGCCGGGCCTTTAGAATCAAAAGTCTCTGATGCAAGAACTGAGACGCCACCGATTCCGTCGCCTCCGGTCTTTGCCCCGTATAAAACAACGAGATTTCCAGCTCCGGCAGCTTTTGCGAGCTTGATATCGCTATGTTTCATCACTCCCACACAGAGAGCATTAACAAGTGG
>WLPB01000132.1 GCA_009698975.1 Actinomycetota bacterium
AGCCACAACAATGTCTATGCACCCAGAAATCACAATGTACGGAGCTGATTGGTGTGGAGATTGTCGTCGTTCAAAGCGATTACTGGAAGAACTGGATGTTCAGATTACACATATCGATGTTGAAGCAGACCTTGCAGCGGCCGATAAAGTTATCGAGATCAATGGGGGAGCGAAGTCAATTCCAGTAATTGTTTTTCCAGATGGAACTCACATGACTGAGCCTTCAGATAACGACCTCAAGGCAAAGCTTCAATCACTTAATATTATTTAATTCATGATTCGAAAGGCCAACGCGCTTGCCGCGGCTGAGCCAAGTACAACAACCGGAAACGGTGCCTTAAAGATGAGAGCAAACAGTGCAACGGCCATGCCTGCGATTCGATGATCAATTACAAGTTTAGTTTTATCAGAGAAGCTCTGAACGGCGACAAGTGCGCTCAAAAGAGCAATTGGAATGAGAGTATTGATGCGAAGGGCGCGAGGGTTATTTAAATATTTCTCAGGCACGCTATGTCCAAAATACTTAAGCGCGAAGGCAATCGCACTTGCTCCGATGACTGCAACCCAAATTTCGCTCATCGACGGGCCCTCCATCCAAAAGCGAGAGCTAAGAGCGCTGTACTAATAATTGGAATACCAGCCGCAACAAATGGGGTAAGTGCCAGAGATAGAGCCATCGCCGTAATTGCGAGGGTGCGTTCGCGCTTATTTGTTAACCGTGGCCAGACGAGACCCAGGAATGCTGCTGGTACTGCTGCATCTAAACCCCACGCGGCTGGATCGCCCATGGCTTGTGCTCCTAATGCGCCAACAACAGTAAAGAAATTCCAAAAGATATATACACCGATCCCAGTAAGCCAGAAACCTTGACGCATCGCATCTTCACCGAGATCCGATTGACCGAGTGCGACTCCCGTTGATTCATCGATTGTGACTTGCGCACCGACTACTCGCTTGAGCCCTCTGAGTTTAAGTAGTGGCGCAAGACGCAATCCGTATAGCGAATTACGAATACCGAGTAAGGATGCAGTTGAGATTGCAGATAGCGCGCTTCCACCAGCACCCATAACGCCGACTACCGCGAATTGAGATGCGCCTGAGAAGGTAAGCAGTGAAAGTGCACAGGTTTGCAGAAATGAGAATCCTGCAGCTATTCCGGCAGCTCCAAATGCGATGCCATAGAGGCCAACGGTAAAGGAGACGCTCAAGGAGGCGGTTGCGGTGGCGCGCTTCACTTTAGACACGCACCTAGTCTGCCCTAAAGATGCGGTGATAGCAGGGGGGAGGCTAGGTAAGGTGCCACCATGTCTGAATCAAGCACTTATGCCGAGGTAATTTTCCGTGACGATGTATCGGTCGAACTCATTAAATCTAGCGCCAGCGATGCCGATGTTATTTGGGCAGCCCGCGTTTCGACAGCTGGTGAGCTTTCAATGGAGGAGATTGGAGAAGATCCAGCTCGTTCTGCAGGTCTGATTAATTATCTAGCACGCGAACGCCACGGTTCCCCCTTTGAGCACACCTCGATGACTTTCTTTGTTTCGGCACCGATATTTGTATTCCGCGAGTTCATGCGTCACCGTATTGCCTCTTATAACGAAGAGTCTGGTCGCTACCGCGAACTTAATCCAGTTTTTTATGTGCCCAACAAAAATCGTAACTTGATTCAGATTGGAAAGACCGGTTCCTACGAATTTATTCAGGGTACTGAAGAACAATTTAACGTTACCGTTGAAGCTATGAAAGAGGCGTACGTAATTGCGTATGACTCCTACAAGAAGATGCTCGATGCAGGAATTGCTCGCGAAGTAGCGCGTGCTGTTCTTCCTGTTGCAACTTATTCTTCAATGTACGTCACTATGAATGCACGCGCTCTGATGAATTTCCTTTCCCTGCGCACCTCACGTGAGGGTTCCCACTTTCCTAGCTATCCACAGCGCGAAATTGAGATGGTTGCCGAGAAGATGGAGGCAGAATTCGCTAAATTAATGCCTCTTACCTATGCGGCCTTCGAAAAATCTGGTCGCGTGGCTCCATAACGGGTAAGGTTCAGGTATGAGTACCCACGCACCATTCGGACGCCTTCTCACTGCAATGGTGACCCCTTTTGATAAGGATGGGGCGATTGATTGGGACGGAGTAGCTCGCCTGGCAGAACATCTCGTCGCTACTGGCCACGATGGCATTGCAGTCAATGGAACGACGGGCGAGGCTCCAACAACCAAGTCATCTGAAAAACTCGAAATAATCCGCGTCGTCAAAAGCGTTGTGGGATCCAAAGTTGCAGTACTTTCTGGTGCGGGCGATAACGAAACTGCATACACCGTCGAGCAAGCAAAACGTTCAGAAGATGCCGGAGCAGATGGACTTTTGGTTGTCGTTCCGTATTACAACAAGCCGCCACAAGCGGGAGTCGAAGCGCACTTTCGCGCAGTAGCAGCGGCGACGAGCTTGCCAATAATGATGTATGACATTCCTGGGCGAACAGGTATTGAGATTGAAAATGACACAATTGTTCGCCTCTTCGAGAGCGTTGAGAATATTGTTGCGTTAAAGGATGCCAAGGGAAATAGCGCCAGTACTTCATGGGTGATTCAGCGTTGTGGTATTCCGGTTTACTCTGGTGATGACATTCTCAATCTTCCACTTCTCGCAGTCGGTGCGGTCGGCTTTGTCTCAGTCTGTGGCCATACCGTCGGACGAGAGCTGAAAGAGATGCTCGATGCCTGGTTTAGCGGTAACGCTGCGCGCGCTCTTGAGATTCATCAGAAACTCCTCCCAGTCTTTACTGGAACCTTCCGCACTCAAGGTGCAATTTTAACCAAGGCGGCGATGAGCCTTATGGGACTTCCTGGTGGCACTACTCGCCTTCCTCTCGTTGATGCAACTGCTGAACAGATCGAGCAATTACGTAAAGATCTGATCGCAGGCGGCGTCGTTCTTCCATGAGTGCACATCCACATCCCGATTTAGGTACCCCCGGTCCACTCGCTAAGGGTGGGTTGCGAATTGTTGCGCTCGGCGGAATCTCTGAAATTGGTCGCAATATGACCGTCTTTGAACATAATGGCAAGCTCTTAATCGTTGATTGTGGAGTGCTATTTCCAGAAGATAATCAACCCGGGATCGATCTGATTCTTCCCGACTTCTCATACATTCGAGATCGCTTAGATGATGTTGTTGCAATATTTCTTACACATGGACATGAAGACCACATCGGAGCAGTTCCATATCTATTGCGCGAACGAGTTGATATACCAATCTACGGTTCGCCACTCACCATCGCTTTAATCACTGCTAAGTGCAAAGAGCGCCGCATTGGCCCCATCACACATGAAGTGCGTGAGGGTGATCGCTTTAAGGTGGCAGATTTCGATCTCGAATGCATCGCAGTCAACCACTCAATTCCAGATGCACTCGCTGTTGCAATTCGAACCAGTGCTGGACTCATTCTCGCCACCGGTGATTTCAAGATGGATCAACTTCCGTTGGATGGCCGAACAACAGATTTAGCGACCTTTGCCCGTCTCGGAGAAGAAGGGGTGGATATCTTCCTTGCTGATTCAACGAATGCGGATATTCCTGGATTTACTCCCTCTGAGCGCGAGATTATGCCCGCACTTCACCGTGTTATTGCTCAAACAAAGAAGCGCGTCATTGTCGCCTCTTTCTCATCGCATGTTCACAGAGTGCAGCAGGTAATTGATGTTGCATGTGAGCATGGTCGCAAAGTCGTATTCATTGGGCGTTCGATGGTTCGCAATATGAAAATTGCAGAAGATATGGGTTATCTCAACGTGCCAGCAGGCGTAGTTGTGGATATCAAAGATTTAGATAGCTATGGAGATAATGTAGTTCTCATCTCCACGGGATCTCAGGGCGAGCCGATGGCAGCGCTCTCTCGTATGGCTAATGGAGATCA
>WLPB01000133.1 GCA_009698975.1 Actinomycetota bacterium
TCACGTGTTCCTCACCCGTTCGCCGCTAATTCACACCCGAAGGTGTTTCATCGCTCGACTTGCATGTGTTAAGCACGCCGCCAGCGTTCGTCCTGAGCCAGGATCAAACTCTCCATAGAAACGTTTGATCTTCAGCTTTACGAGACAAACAAACTGTCGTTTATTTAGTCTTATTACCAAAGGAAATCAACGAGTATTGATACCGAAGTATCGTTACTTCATTGAAGTATTTATTTAGTGATTGTCACACTTATCGTTTGCACGACAAGTAATACCAATCACTGGTATTGACTTATGGCACGCTGTTGAGTTCTCAAGGTACGGACGCGCACCGCTAAACGGAATTTCTTCCGTTTTTCAGGGCAGACCGCAAAACCTAGTCCATGCGACCTTTGCAGGTCAAATCGGCCTAGATCTTTGCTTCTTCTGCTGTACGTCCAAATAGCCTATTTCAAGCCTATTTCGTGCGTTCCACAGCAAGGAGCGTAACTATAGGTGCCACCCCCTGACAGGTCAAATCGGCTCATGACCATCAAGGGGTCTATAGCCATGAACCGGCTCAAAAAGGGGCTATATCGCAAAAACCCCACTATTTACGCTCAAATAGTGAGGTTTTTGGCGAATAAAAACTAGGAAGTGAGCTCTACAGCCGCAATATCTCTCTTGCCCTTACGCAAAAGTGCATATTTTCCGCATAAAAAATGGCTCTTTTCGAGTCGGAAATCCTCTGTCGCGACCTTCTCATTATTGAGATATGCGCCACCCTCTTTTACGATGCGCCTTGCAGCTGATTTGGAGTCAACTACCCCTGTTGCTGCTAGTAAATCAACCCATGTTGGAAATTCTTCTTTCGCAGAGATACTCGTACGTGGTAATTCTGCGATTGCGGAAGAGAGCGTTGCTTCATCGAGATCTGTTAACTCTGCTTGACCGAATAAAGCACGCGCTGCGAGTTCAACTCGTTCTGCAATCTCCGGTGAATGCACCAGTGATGTAAGTTCGCGAGCAAGTTCGCGATGGGCTTCACGTGCGCCAGGGTTTTCTGCGTGACGACTTTCAAGTGCTTCAATCTCTGCACGTGACTTAAAAGAAAATACTTTGGTGAAGTTAATGACATCAGCATCATCGGAATTGAGCCAGTACTGAAAGAAAGCATATGGCGATGTCATATCTGGATCAAGCCATACTGCTCCCCCGGCTGTCTTTCCAAACTTTGTTCCATCAGCTTTAGCAAGGAGTGGGATAGTCATTGCATGTGCACTGCCGCCTTCGACACGACGAATCAAATCTAATCCTGCTGTGATATTCCCCCACTGATCTGAACCGCCTAATTGCAATGTGCAGTTGTGTCGTTTGAAGAGTTCCAGGTAATCCAATGATTGCAAAACTTGATAAGAAAACTCGGTATAAGAGATTCCATCTTTGTTAAGACGGGAAGAAACTGCGTCTTTTGCAAGCATCTGATTAACGGAGAAGTGCTTTCCAATATCACGCAAGAAATCTATTGCTGATAATGGCGCAGTCCAGTCAAGATTATTCGCCATGACAGCGGGATTCGTTGCGCTATCAAAATCCAGGAATTTCTCAAGCTGCTTGCGGATACGCGATACCCACTCCTCAACTATGGCCGTGGTGTTAAGCGTGCGCTCTTCATTCTTACCGCTCGGATCTCCCACGAGTCCAGTCGCTCCCCCTACAAGAGGAATCGGATTGTGGCCAGCTAATTGGAAGCGGCGAAGTACAAGCAACACAACCAGGTTGCCAACGTGAATAGATGGTGCGGTCGGGTCGAAGCCAATATAGAGAGTAATAGGTTTCTTGAGCGCTTCATTGAGGGCGCTCTCGTCCGTGCTCTGGGCTATCAACCCGCGCCATTTGAGGTCATCAATGAGATTTGTATCTACCTTTGTCATCATGCACCCATCATGGCCGAGAAGGCCTGCTTCTTGTCGTTGAATTTCTTTGAAGAATCCTTGAGTTCACTGCGCAGTCCTGCGATCTGTGACGATAGCGATTTAGGTGAAGTTCCACCGAAAGTCGTACGCGAGTTCAGTGCGCCGTGGACCGTCAAGACCTCTCGCACATTGGGCGTGAGTTTTGGATGAATCGATGAGTACTCGCCATCGGTGAGTTCGTGCAGTTGTCGTCCAGAGGATTCGCAGAGAGCAACACACTTACCGGCTGCATCATGTGCATCAGCAAATGGGACATGCGCACGAACTAAGTGATCGGCAATTTCGGTAGCAAGTGAGAATCCAAGTGGAGCAGCATGTGCCATCTTCTCGCGGTCGAAATCGGTGGTTGCAACCATTCCGGTGACTGCTGGTAAAACTAGAAGAATTGTGTCGATTGAATCAAAGAGTGGCTCTTTATCTTCTTGCAGATCACGATTGTAAGCAAAAGGGAGGCCTTTGAGCGTTGTGAGTAATCCAGTGAGATTTCCTACAAGGCGACCAGCTTTACCGCGGGCAAGTTCTGCCATGTCAGGATTCTTTTTCTGCGGCATGATTGAAGAACCAGTCGAGTAAGCATCTGAAACTTTTGCCCAACCGAATTCTGTGGTTGACCAAATACACCACTCCTCACCTATACGAGAGAGATGGTTTCCAATCATTGCCAGGATAAAGAGCGCCTCTGCCACAAAGTCACGATCTGAAACTGCGTCGATGCTGTTACCGGCTGAGGAGGTAAAACCAAGTGCAGTAGCAGTCTTCTCTGGAGATAGCGGTAAGGAAGAACCTGCAAGTGCGCCAGCACCGAGAGGTGAAACTGAAGTGCGAACCAACCAATCCGTGATTCGGTCTAAGTCGCGAGCAAATGCATGTGCATGTTTGGCAAGTTCATGTCCGAAGAGAACTGGCTGAGCGTGCTGCAAGTGGGTGAATCCGGGAGCTGAGGCGTCAGCGTATTCA
Source organism: Actinomycetota bacterium (assembly GCA_009698975.1). Next base: position 2,913 of record WLPB01000133.1, read on the forward strand.
TCTGCTTTCTCAATGAGAGCATCTTGAAGCGCAATAATCTGTGAGGCTACCTCGAGCATGTGATCAATTGCGTACATCCGCAGATCAGTGCTCACCTGATCATTTCGAGAACGTCCCGCACGAAGTGAACCTCCGATGGATCCAAGTTTTTCGGTAAGCCCACGCTCTAAAGCGCTATGTACATCCTCATCAGTATCAATCGGAGAAAACTTGCCATTTTCAACTTCGGCAATCAACTCTTTCAGCGCGCCACGAATGTGTGAAGCGACATCAGAGGTGAGAAGACCACTGGATTCGAGAATTGAGAGATGGGCTAACGAGGAGCGAAGGTCATACGGCGCTAAACGCCAATCGAAATGCACGCTGCGCGAGAGAGCGAAAACGGCATCGGCTGGGCCTGCTGAAAAACGACCGCCCCAAAGCACCATTATTTTCGACCTCTCTTGCCCGCGTAGGAGAGCAATTCTTTCGCGAGTTCGCTGCCACCGCTCGCTTTTCGAGATACAACTAGAACCGTGTCGTCACCAGCAATCGTTCCAATAATCGAAGCGATACCTGAGTGGTCGAGCGAACTGGCGAGGAACTGCGCTCCCCCAGGGGGCGTACGAACCACAGCCAAATTTCCACTTGCTTGGACAGAGATAATCAATTCTGCGGGCAAAGGCATAGACCGAGCAATAGATTGATCGTCGCTTTCGGAGATCAGGTATCGAGATAGACCCTTGCTGTCACGACCCCGAATCGCACCTATCTCTTCTAGGTCACGGCTGGCAGTTGCTTGGGTGACCGGAAATCCAGCTCTCTTCAACTCTTTTACCAAATCACTTTGAGATGAAATCTTCCCGGCTTTGATGAGTTTGATAGCAATAGCTCTTCGTGCAGCAACAGATGACATTACGCTCCCCTGACTTTGAGAACACTCATTGCAAATACTTTGATAAATGTTGCAATCTGACGGTCA
>WLPB01000134.1 GCA_009698975.1 Actinomycetota bacterium
TAAAGTTTTGCGCAGCATCTCTCGTGGCTGAAGAGCTTGCTTCGACGAGGTCAACTTTTCCGCTCTCACCGATTAACGGTAGAGCTGCTGCTGCAAAGAGCCCGACTCCCCCATAAAGATCGAGTAAATGATCACCCTCGCCGAGATCGGCAAATTCAAGTACCGCTTCAATCAACGCAGCAGGTGCTTTGATATTGCTCTGCCAAAAAGAGCCCTGACTTACTTGATATGAACTCTCTCCGAATGAAGTAGCAACATCAAAGAACATCGCTTTTCGACCTTCAATAATTTCAATAGGATGATTCTGCTCTATTCTAGAGCTGCGCAGCTGTGAGACACCAACAGTCCGCTCACCTCGAGTGGAGAGTGCAACATCAACTCTTCTACCCGCAAGAATTTCGGTTCGTGGCAGAGTCGGAAAATCAATCTCTGGAATTAACACTGGGCAACTATCAATTGCAATCACCTTAGTACTTGAGGCTGCTTTAAATCCAAGTTCGCCGGCAGCAGACGTTGTTGCGGCATAACGAGTGCGCCAATGGAGTGAACTAGAAACTTCTTCAACCTCCACCTCAACTTCCATCTTTGCAATGCGAGCAAATTGCTCAGCGATGACCTCGGATTTAAGAGCGCGTTGGCGATCAATATCGATATGTTGGAAGTCGCAACCACCACATCCGCCAGCATGGGCAAATCTGCACGGTTGCTTCACGCGCGACGGGCTCGCTTCAATGACGGCAATGACATCGCCCCTGATCAAGCTCTTTTCAATACCGGTGATTTTTACTTCGACTATCTCACCTGGAATCGCATGGCGCACAAATATGACAGCACCTTCATGGCGGGCAATGAAATGGCCTCCATGGGCTATCTTCTCGATTTCTACCCGAAGAATTTGGCCAATCTCGAACGTTTTTCTCTGTGAGTCGGTCATAGAGCCAAGAGTAAGGGGGTAAGTTATGTCCATGCACGTTGTCATCATGGGTTGCGGTCGCGTCGGCTCTCTCCTGGCTCTCGAGCTTGAGGCGAAGGGCCATTCTGTGGCAGTTATAGATCAATCAAAAGAGGCCTTCCGTAGGCTTGGTCCTGACTTCAAGGGGCGCACAATTACCGGCGTTGGTTTTGATAGAGATACCCTCCTTGAAGCGGGCATCGAAGGGGCAGATGCTTTCGCTGCAGTGAGTAATGGTGATAATTCGAATATTCTCGCTGCTCGCGTTGCGCGCGAGAGCTATGGCGTCACAAATGTTGTAGCGCGAATTTATGATCCAGGCCGTGCAGAAATTTATCAGCGCCTAGGAATTCCAACTGTGGCAACAGTAATCTGGGCAACAGATCAAATCTTGCGTCGCTTGACCCCAGAAGGTTCACGCTCTGAGTGGCGAGATGCGAGCGGAACAGTTCAGCTCACTGAAGTCCATCCTCATAGAGAGTGGTACGGCAATCCAATATTTGAACTTGAAAAAGCCGCTGGTGTACGAGTTGCCTTCCTTACCCGTTTAGGTGAAGGCCTTATTCCGGATGAGAATACAGTTTTGCAAGATGGCGATTTGATTCACGTCACCCTTCGCGATGATCAACTCAGTAAGGTCGAGGCAATTCTCGCTCAATCACCGGAGGCTCACTAATGCGTATTGCAATTGCTGGAGCAGGAAATGTAGGTCGTGCAATTGCGCGCGAACTCCTTGATAACGGCCACCGTGTGCTTCTCATTGACCGTGACCCGAAAGCGCTCAAGCTCGAATCAGTCCCTGATGCTGAGTGGCTCATGGCTGATGCCTGTGAGATTGCATCGCTAGATAAAGCTAGCTTGAATGATTGTCAGGTTCTGGTAGCTGCCACTGGTGATGACAAAGTAAATTTAGTTGCATCTCTGCTTGGTAAGACTGAGTACGGCGTACCTCGGGTTGTTGCTCGAGTGAATCATCCTAAAAATGAATGGCTCTTCGATGATTCTTGGGGCGTTGATGTTGCAGTATCTACACCACGAATCATTGCAGCGCTCGTTGAAGAGGCTGTCAGTGTTGGAGATGTCGTGCGTTTATTTTCATTCCGAAAGGGACAAGCAAATCTGGTAGAACTCACTCTTCCAGATACTTCAATGTGTCTCGGAAGAACTGTAGACGAGATCGAGCTTCCTGAAGATGCTTCACTGGCAGCTATCGTCCGTGATGGTCGAGTCTTAACTCCGAGCGCCTCAGATGTCTTTGTGGCCGGTGACGAGCTGCTCTTTGTGGCATCAGCTACCGCTGAATCCCTTCTTAAAGATTGCTTTATCTCTAAGAATTAAGCGCTCTCCTCGTTCTTCGTTGAAGGGACGCTTTTGAGAATCATCCAAGAGCCGTAGGCGGTTGCAATAAATAGCGGATAACCCATAGCGAGATTAACTGTGCCCAAGAGATTGAGATTGCCACTCCTATAAATCGGGTACTGCACCGCGATTCGAGTGAAGAACATTCCGACCCAGAGCCAGGTTGCGCGCGTATAAGCCGCTCTTCGTGCCGGATCTTTGCGCCAAGCAAACATCTCTCCGAGAATTGGACCAAGTAAGACGCCAAGCAGCGGCCAACGCAGAAGAATTGATAAGAGATACACGGTTCCGTAGCCGAGATTTGTCAGTAATTTCGGAATATAGAGATCGACCGCTTCTCCACTTCGATTAGCGAACCAGGCGCAGATAAGAGTTCCGATTAAACCGCTTACTGCGTGCTGGATAGTCGACTTCGTAGCGAGGCGAATAATCGTGATAATTGCGGATACTCCAAGGGATGCAATCAGAGCCTCTTGTAGATCTTTACGAATATTGAAGATTATGAGAAATATCAGCGCAGGAACGCCAGAATCAATCAGACCTTTCTTGCCTCCAAAAGCGGCGAGAACCTTCGCCCGATCTTCATGATGACTCATGTGCGACCTGTAGATCCGAATCCACCGTCGCCACGACCAGAACCTGGAAGTGAACTCACCTCGATAAATTCTGCTCGCTCAACTCTTTGAAATACAAGTTGAGCTATCCGATCGCCATGATGGAATGTGACGGATTCTTTAGGGTCGTGATTGATAAGAATGCATTGAAGTTCACCACGATATCCAGCATCTACAGTGCCCGGGGCGTTGACTAAGGTCACGCCATGTTTGATTGCAAGACCCGAACGTGGGTGCACGAGTGCGACATACCCATCAGGCAGTGCGATAGATATCCCAGTCGGCACTAATGCCCGCTCCCCCGGAGCGAGAGTGACTTCGATGCGCGAGTAAATATCTGCTCCGGCATCGCCTCCTTTTGCGTACTGCGGAAGTGGCAGGGTCGAATCAAGTCGTGTAATGAGAACTTGAAGATTGGTCATGGGTTAATCGCAAACTCTGGATCGACAAATGCGAGGAGTTCAGGACTAGCTTTCATGGCTTCGATATATTCAGCAGGTGCGTTCTCCATGAAGTGCTTCATAGGAACGATAACAAAGAGTGCGGCTGCGCGAACAGCGATATTTCCATCATCGCCCTTGATGCGTCCTTCTGCAACTGAATAGACCTTGCGCCCCTTTTGCCCAGTGATTCGTGCAGTGATTTGCAGGGTCGTGCCAATTGGAACAGGACGGAGAAAATCTGTTTCAAGGCGGGCAGTTACTGCAGGAGCACGCAACAACCACATTAATTTTCCAAGAGCTTCATCGAAGGCAAGCGAGAGCAATCCGCCATGAGCCAATCCGGGAGCGCCTTGGTGATTTTCGGTCACGGTAAATTCAGCGGTTATTTCAAGTCCTTCACCGACATACGCTCTCAGGTGTAGACCTGTTGGGTGTAAATCTCCACAACCAAAGCA
>WLPB01000135.1 GCA_009698975.1 Actinomycetota bacterium
ACAGTTGATACTTTCACAACGCGCCCTGAGTCCGTAATCGGTCAAGAACTTTTGGTCAAACACTTTCCAGGTGGCGAGGGAGATCCAACTCAGATTGTCGTCTCTCAAGGTAAAGCGGATGCAGTACTAGCTGCCGTCAGCAAGGTAGAAGGTGTGACTGACGTTGTATATGCAGTGGACCCTCTGACGCAGAATGTTAAGTCAGTGGGTGGCAAAGTTATTCTCAATGCCACGTTAGATCAGGCGCCCGATAGCGTCGAGGCGGGCAGATACATTCCTAGCATTCGAGAAGCTGCACATAAAGCCGATCCAGGTTCACTCGTGGGTGGAACTAGTGCCGTTAATTACGATATTCGGCAGGCAAATGATCGGGATAACAAGACGATTATTCCTATCATTCTCTTTGTCATAACACTCATTCTTGGATTGCTACTTCGAAGCTTGATTAGTGCACTCCTACTGTTGGGCACCGTTGTGCTCTCATACTTCGCAGCGCTGGGAGTTAGTGCACTGGTCTTCAACCACATCTTTGGTTTTGCTGGCGGAGATAATGCATATCCTCTCTTCGCTTTTATCTTCTTGGTAGCTCTTGGAATTGATTACAATATTTTCTTGATGACTCGCGTTCGCGAAGAGTCTGGAAAAATTGGTACTCGAGCAGGAATCACTAAGGGAATCACGGTTACGGGCGGAGTGATTACATCCGCCGGAGTTGTCTTAGCAGCGACATTTGCTGTTCTAGGGCTTATTCCACTGGTTCCTCTCGCACAACTTGGATTTACAGTCGCATTTGGTGTGTTGCTCGATACCATCATCGTGCGTTCGATTCTCGTGCCTGCACTCTCGCACGATATCGGCCGCAAGATTTGGTGGCCATCAAAACTTGCTCGCGCTCAAGAGTAATTGATGGGCGCTGTTGTAATTGGTGGGGGATTAGCAGGCTTAAGCGCTGCACTTACGCTGCAAGAGGCGGGCGAAGATGTCGAACTTTTTGAGGCATCTGACGGGGTCGGTGGCAGAGTCCGATCCGATTATGTTGATGGATTTATTCTCGACCGAGGTTTTCAGCTCATTAATTCGGGCTACCCAGAGATCAAGAGGCTTGGGGTAATTCCTGAAATTCAATTCCGCAAAGCCAGTCGAAGCGTTGATGTCATCACACAGTTTGGCCTCACGACTATCGGGGATCCTCGTCAACATCCGTTTCAAGCCCTTCGATCTCCGCTCGGCTCGCTCCGAGAAAAACTCGGAGTTCTCACATTTTTAAGGGAGAAAGCTAAAACGGAGAAATCGCTCGAAGATGCTCTGCTTGCAAGCGGTACAGGTGACTTCTACCGAAACTTACTTCGTCCATTTCTTCGTGGGGTTTTTCTAGCAGAACCCGATCAGGTGGATAGTAATTATGGCCGTGAAATTCTCAAGAGCTTTATCGTGGGGGATTCAGGTTTACCGAGTGCGGGAGTAGGTACTCTTTCAGAAGCAATCGCGGCGCGTATTGAAAACATTCATCTGAGCGCCCAAGTTAAAGATCTTGATCAATTCCAAGGTCGTAAGGTGATTGTGGCTACTAGCGATTGTGAAGCTGCGCGGTTGTTATCTACTTCTGAAATTAGAAGACACGTTGATAGCTACACCTGGTATCACGCCCTTCCGGCCGGGGTCATCACATCGGATCGACTTCGAGTATCAAGTGCAAAGAGCGTCCTAGTTAATTCGTTAGCAATCAGCAATATCGTTCCTGAGTATGCGCCTGTAGATAGAACACTCATCTCGTCCACCACGCTCGCGGCGCTTACAAATGAGCAAGTACTCGAAGAGATTTCTAAATACTGGAGAATTCCCGAAGAAGATTTTGATTTGGTAGAGCGTTATGAAATCAAGCAATCGCTTCCGCTCTTCGCAGCAGTGAAACCATCTTCAGCCAGATCAAGCAAAGTTGCAGAGGGAGTCTTTCAAGCTGGTGATTACATGACGGCTGGCTCACAGAACGGCGCGCTGTTATCAGGTCGCCTTGCTGCGATGGAGTTACTCCTCGATAAGAGCTGAAAGCGCATCAGAGATATGTGGATAATCCCAGGTAAATCCTGCATCAGATAAGACGTTTGGCAGAACCTTCTTTGAGCCAAGAATTTCAGAAGAGAATCCGCCCATTGCAATTTTTAGCGCGAAGGCAGGAGCTGGAAATAGAGCCGGTCTATGCATCGCTCGAGCGAGTGCTGAGGTAAATTCCTGGTTAGTTACTGGATTTGGTGAGGTTAAGTTCACTGGACCGGAAAGAGGATTTTCCAAAATAAATCGCAGTGCGCGAATTAAATCGTGCAAAGTAATCCAAGACCACCATTGCTTGCCGTTACCCATCTTGCCGCCAAGACCGAATCGGAAGAGCGGCAACATTTTGCCAAGCGCTCCACCAGTTGGATCGAGAACAAGTCCGGTACGGAGTTTTACCGTGCGAACTCCCGTTGCAATATCAGCGGCGCCTTCCCATTCGCGACACACAGCTGCAAGGAAGTCATCCCCAACACGATCGCTTTCAACAACCGCACGATTACCAGATTCGCCATACCAGCCGATTGCACTCGCCGAAATAAATACCTGAGGCTTTAATTCATTCACCGCATTTGCGATAGTAGTTGTTCCCAATAGTCTTGAATTAAGGATCTCTGCCTTATATTTTTTACTCCAGCGTTTATCACCAACTCCAGCTCCAGCGAGATGGATAACTGCGTCGACACCACGTAGTGGTTCAAGATCTACAAATCCAGTCTTGGGATCCCACTGCACTTCATCTGGTGCAATTGGAGCGCGACGAACGAGACGTTGAACAGTGTGGCCTTCTGACTTGAGAAAACCAACTAGCGCTGCACCAATCAGACCAGATGATCCGGTGATTGCAATACGTTGAGGTGTGCTCAATTACAGTCCTAGGTCAGATTCGAATGCTCCGCCTTCGAGGCGCTCTTTGAGAGTAACCAAGAAACGTGCAGCATCTGCTCCGTCTACAACTCGATGATCATATGAGAGACCCAGGTAGACCATTGAACGGATAGCGATTGATTCTCCACCGTCATCGCCTTTAACAACCATTGCTCGCTTAACGACTGCTCCAAGTCCAAGAATTGCAACCTGTGGCTGATTGATAATTGGAGTATCAAAGAGGGCTCCACGTGAACCTGTGTTGGTCAATGTGAATGTACCGCCACCAAGTTCGTCAGGGGTTACCTTGTTGTCTCGGGTACGTGCCGCGAGATCTGCAATCTTGCGTGCGACTCCGCCCATATTGAGATCACCGGCATTATGGATAACCGGAACAAGTAATCCACGCTCGGTATCGACTGCTACGCCGAGGTGCTCTGCGCCGTGATAAATAATCTGATCGCCCTCAACGGATGAGTTAAGAACTGGGTGCTGCTTGAGAGCTTCGCAGACTGCAACGGCGAAGAATGGTAAGAATGAAAGCTTGACGCCCTCGCGCGCTTCGAATGTTGCCTTTGAGCGATCGCGCAAACGAGCAATCTTTGTGACATCAACTTCAACGACAGTAGTCAGTTGTGCTGATACCTGAAGAGATTCAACCATGCGAGCTGCAATTACCTTACGAAGACGAGACATAGTTACGGTAGTTCCGCGCAGCGGAGAAGTTGCAACTACAGGTGCAGCAGCGCGTGGTGCTTGTGCCGGTGCAGCTACTGAGGAAGTTGCAGCTTGTGGAGCAACCGCCTGAATATCTTCGCGACGAATACGTCCGCCGATACCGGTGCCGCGTACATTTGCGAGATTTACTCCAAGGTCATTAGCAAGCTTGCGAACAATCGGAGTG
>WLPB01000136.1 GCA_009698975.1 Actinomycetota bacterium
CACTGACATCTCTGCTTTGGCCTGGGGTTGCTGCTCGAGCGGAGTTTTTGGGGGAAGCGGAGAGTAACATAGAATTCGAACAGGTGTTCGATAGATGAAAAGCCACCTTGCTAGATGTCTTCGAAATGAAAGTCCATGACACGCTCATCCAGAATCACCTGTGAGGAGTCGATCGGCTGTCGGAGCACTATTCCCCCCAGGGTGGTGCAGCGACTCAGGGCAACATAGAGCTGGCCGGCCGCGAATGCCTTGGCCGCCAAGTCGATGATTACGTTTTCAAAGGTCTTGCCTTGGCTCTTATGAATGGTGATCGCCCAAGCCAGCATAAATGGAAATTGAGAGAAGGTTCCGATCGTGTCGTATACCAAAACCTTTCCTTCAGATCTTGGACGCTTCACATCCCACATGTGCTTACTCACTGAATAGCGTTCTTCCGAGCTGGCCACCTTAATCACGATATGTGGGTCTTTTTGAGTGTCCTCAAGATTTATGGCCTCAATAGTGGCGAGAGTTCCGTTTACCCAACGGTTTTCGGCATCGTTATTGAGCATCATGATCTGTGATCCAACTTTGAAATTGATTTCAAGCTCGGCTGGATATTCGCTCTTACTCAACGCACCGGTTATGTGTGCGCTTGATTTGTGAACTTCGCCTTTTAGGTTTTCGAGCTCGCGATGATTGATGGTATTTGCCATCGCATTTGTTGCGACGAGCGTGATGAAGAAAGTGTCTTTAGAAGGTTTGAAGTCGGGCAGGACTCGCGTATTGAGTAAATCGAGAGTTTGAGGCGTCGTTTGGTTGATGCGAATTCCATTGAGAATCTCAAGAAACTCAATTTCACTTTGGCGATAAACCTTTTTCAAAACTACTTTATCAATCTGAGTATTTTGATACCCGTGGCTTGAGAAGAAAAAAGGGGTCTCATAATGGGTATAGAGAAACTCTTTTTCGGATTCGGCCACGATGGGCGAGAGCTGGAAGAGATCACCCACGAAGATGACCTGTACTCCCCCGAAAGACTTTGCGGGATTTGGCCCGAATTTGCGTAGCGCCTTGTCAACGCAATCCAAGAGGTCTGCTCGGACCATTGAGATCTCATCGATGATTAGCGTCTTGAGATTCTTCATAATCTTCTGGCTTCTGGGGTGGTACTCGGAGCCTTCGATGTGCTGGAAAGTTATGTCTGGCAGAAAGCCGAAGAACTTATGGATAGTTGAACCATTGACGTTTAGTGCGGCTACGCCGGTAGGAGCGACTACAACGTAATTACTCTTTAGGACTTCTTCTTGTAGGTATGTGAGAAGAGTCGACTTACCAGTGCCTGCACGGCCAGTGATGAAGAGACTTTTCCCCCTAGAAACAGCGGTGATGGCGCTTTGCATTTCGGGGCTAATCTCAAAGTTTTTAGGCAGCACCAGAGTTTGAACTTGCTTCAGGGTTTCACTCTCTGTTGGGGTCATTAATTACCTGCCGCTTTGGGTTCAACGATGAGGGCCTTTGTTCCTGCTGCTTGTACGACGCATGCTAGATATTCCTCAGGGTGATCGCTTTGCAGGTTTTGTTTGTCAAAGGTCACAACCTCTTTGGCTTCGCGCTTCCAAGTGCAGATCCCCTCAATTCCTTCTGCCTCACCTGTGATCACGCGGAGTTTGACGTTTGCAATATCAATATTCCATTCAGCGTACTTCTTGATTTCAAGTACGCCGAGGTGGAGTTCATGCAAAGTAAATCCGGTATCCATTGAGTGGTCTGCTCCATCAAGTGACTCAATAAATTGAGCAAGGAGTTCAACCTGGTCTTGATTGATGGCCGAAAGATCAATATCCCACTCCTTGGCAGCCTTGAGGCGGAACGAACCGCGCACAGGGAACGATGAAGAGGTGTATTTCTTATAAAGATCCGGATAGGTGGAGGCAAAGAGCTTTTCGTCGAACTTCTTGGCACCGGCACGCTCCTGAATTTTTGCTTTGCCAGAAACGTCAATTCCGAGTTCGATCGCCTCGTAAAGATAGTCGTCGTACTTTTCTAGCGCTGAGTCGCAGCTATCAAGGACTTCTTTCAGATCTTGGATAGTCCCGTAGAGCTCGGTGGCTTCCTCACTGGCAGAAATAACTTGACCGTTGCTGATTTGATCTTTCAATGCTTCAGCGCGCTTGAAGTCGTCGATATTGTTGGACATCTCAGCTGCAAGATCCTTAGCCTTTGCAATTGCTGTCTGGAGTTCGGATTCAGTGAATTGCATCCACTCGCCCATTACGCGATTTCGAGCGAAGAGGTAGTGAAGGTTGGTTTCAATTGCTTCGACTGCTGGCATGTTGAGGCTTTCTACGATGCAGAGTTTGCGCGGGTTACCAGTCTGGTGCTCGAGCAAGCGGTTCTTGGAATCGCGCTCGGCAGCATCGCGGACAATGCCGATCTTGTAGTAATTGGTGCGAGCGCCTGTATGTACATCTTGTTCGTTAATGAAGTAGAGCTGACCAGGGGTTAGGTTCATTTAGCGATCCGTTTCGATAGTGGCTTAAGTACAAGATTTCGAGTCTGGTAAGCACCTTCAAGAGATGCTCGAATAATAGTTTCCATGTCGGGCTCGTGAAGAGTGTATGAAAATGGAATGAAATTGTCAGTCTGGGTGAGTTCTGTGATTTCGACATGAGCACGGATAGTTTCGCGAATGGCTGATTCGGTGATCTTTCCCCCCATGCGCGCCTTGGGGACGCGGACGAAAGTTACAAACTCTTTGCGTCCTCCAGGACCAACATCTACAGCGCGAATGTTCATCTCGTGGTTAGGAGTGAGTGGGATAGTTATAACCATCTCCCTCTTTAGACGACGCTTGGTGAAGACGATCTTGAGGCCGCGGAGTTGAAGAAGTACAAAGTCTTCTTCCATGCGGGAAGCCAATTCAGGAAGCATTTCTCGGAGCTGGCCTGCTGTTGGTGTGATCTCAAATGACACTGGACACCTCTTTCTTGATGAAATGCTTCAGCACTACCCCATCGCGTACCACGTGAGAAATAGTTGTCTTGCGGATGATTTCGCCTTGTGGAAATTTGTGGGTCGTAGTCATTGAGAATTCTTTGAGGCTCAACTTGCCGAATTTCAATCCGAGCGCTTGCTGGAGAGCTTCTTCCACGAGAGAGATATCAGGCAACATCTGAGACTCCGATCGCCGAGAGTTCTGGCTTGGATGAATGGTGATAGGCGCCGCAAGGGCAGAGGTAAGACCGGTACTGGATAAATCGATAATGGCCGCCGGTTTCGACAGCTTCGCGACGGTTGTTCATGATGAAGTGGAGAACGCGGTCTGCTTCCTTCTTGTCGCGGAACGGGCGCTTGTTGGTGGTGCACTTCTTGCGCTGCTTAGGCGCCGCTTCACGCCGATCGAGTTCGTCGATAGAACGAAGGTGCGATTTGCGTGAATTGATAGCGAGATTCACTAGCTCTAGCTCGTGATCAAGCAGCTCTTCTTTGATGTCGTGACTGCGGGTAATGCTTTTGAATTTCATCTCTACTGCTCCTTCTTTAGTCCGGTTCGATAGTCAAAGGCTAGCATACTTACCTCTCTAGCCAAATTCACCTTTTGGGTTAGAACCCCCGCTTATGCACATTTATTCCCGGGTATGTCACTTATCCGTGCTAACCTTTCGCCAACATGCTTAGAACGCTACAGGAGATGTATGACAATTAAGCTCCCCCTGACCGCAAATGCCCTCACGGACGCGGCCCTCGCGCAGGTCGAGGAAGAGAGCAAGCAGGTCGAAGAGGCCATGCTGGGCGAAATCCTGCCCCGAACGGTCCGGGTCATCC
>WLPB01000137.1 GCA_009698975.1 Actinomycetota bacterium
GTGGTCGATGATGTCGCTGCAATTGTAAAGATTCGCTCATACGCGCCAGGAAAGACTGTCTCTATCACTGTCGATCTTCCGACAGGTGAGAGTAAGACTTTCAGCGTCACTCTAGGTTCTGCGCCAAGTAGTACTAGCTAACAAAAAAACCCTATCTGACGGATGACGTTTTAGTAGCGAACTGATTCATCGAGAACGACAGTCTTTGCAAATCGATCTTGCAGAGTCTGATTCGTCGAGGAATTAAGGAACATAACGAACGAAGTTAGATAGAAAGCAAAAGAGACTAAGTTTCCGATCCACTGCAACGCGTCTGCCTCGCCGCTATATCCATAATATGAATCATAATTAGCCAGAAAAGCGATATAAAAAGGTATATATGTAATTGAGACTACTAGTGGAATCAGGAAGTTTCTCACTGCCATATGTCCCCAGGATGCAGGGCGAGCAAGAACGGTTCCATAAGTCTTCATTTTAAGAACTTGCTTACCCGGAGTCTGTCCATCTTTCCAGACAATGAGTGTCCAGATAAACCAACCGATTCCGCATGTGACCATATAAAAGAGTGCATCGAGTGCTAGGGCACCAAAACGCTTTCCACGAGAAGCTAATGGGAATGGATAGCCTGGCAGAGGTTGCGCTCCCCATGCCGGCTGCTGCGGAAATGGTTGGCCGTATTGTGGTTGCTGTTGAAGATTTTGTGGTGGTACATATTGCTGAGCTGGTGGATTCCACTGCGGAGCAACAGGTGCGTTCCATTGTGGTGCGACAGGAGCAGCGGCACCTGAACCCTTAGGTGCACCGCAGATTGAACAGAATTTTGTTGTGATCGTCTCGTGATTTACTGAACATGTCATGGGAGCATCATAAGCTTTTTACGCAAAAGAGCGGTAAATATTTGTGGCCAAGTGACCGGTCACGGGGGATATTTCAGGGGTAAAACCGTGCACTCGCCCCAGAACTTGGCAGCGAGGTGAAAAAGCGTGGGGGTTTAAAGGATTGGCTCGCGAAAGCCAGCTTGATAGAACTCTTCACTGATGCCATCTCTTGCGCCTTAATGAGTGCGATTGCGCTACCCCCGAAGCCACCGCCCACCATTCGCGCACCGAGGGCTCCTGCTTTATTTGCAGCATCTACTGCGGTATCTAACTCTGGGCAGGAGACGGTGTAATCATCGCGCAAAGAGTTGTGGGATTGATTGAGCAGGGCACCGAGTGCAATAAAGTCTTTCTTATTCAGCGCTTCGACTGCTTGCATCACACGATTGATTTCGGTAACTGCATGACGGGCTCGAAGATATTCGTTCTCGGTTAATTCACTGCGTCGAAGTTCGAGAGTTTCAATCGTCAATGTGCGCATTGAAGGAATTGTAAGTTTTTGGGCAACTGATTCACATGAGGCGCGTCGTTCTGCATATCCGCCATCGATTAGTGCATGGTGTGCTTGAGTATCAATGATGAGTAATTCAAGTCCTTGCGATGCAACATCAAATGGAATCGATTGAGTAGATAAGTCGCGACAATCTAGAAGTAGCGCCGAACCTTCGGTTGCCATCAGCGAGACCGATTGATCCATAATTCCACATGGAACTCCAACATACTCATTCTCTGCTTTTTGAGCTGCACGAGCCAGCTCTTGAACAGTGTGACCAAGTTCGAATAATTGATTTAGTGCAATCGCTACCGAACATTCAAGAGCGGCGGAAGAGGAGAGACCCGCCCCAGCAGGAACGTGGCCGTCAATGAGAATATCTATGCCTTCGGAGATTCCTAAAGACCAGAGGACTCCTAGTACATAACGCTCCCATTCGCCCGCGCTCCCAGGTTGAACGTCAACGATATCGATTGCGAGGATATGACTTTTTCGCTGCTGCGAGGCGATGCGAACAATTGTCGAGTGATTTCGAGCGATTGCAGCGTAGGTTTTATTTGAAATGGCAAAGGGAAGAACAAATCCTTCGCTGTAATCTATATGTTCACCAATTAAGTTAACTCTTCCAGGAGCTTCAGATAGGACTTCAGGAGCTCGACCGAATATATCTGTGAAGACATCTTGGAGCTGAGCCATGAAATTAGAGCTTTACATCTTTTAGCTGTGCCGCAGATTGCTCGGGTTTCATATCCATGATGAATGCCCCCATCGCAGATTCAGAACCAGCGAGGTACTTTAATTTTCCTGGCGCACGACGAACACTTGTAATCTGCCAATGGAGTCTTAAAAGATCGCGACCCTGTCGCACTGGTGCCTGATGCCACGCTGCAATGTAAGCCATTTCGATTCCGAATACGCCATCAAGTCGCTGCATAACCTCAATCGCAATTGATGGGAAAGAATCGCATGCCGCAGGTGAAAGCTCAGAGAGATCAGCAACTGGATTAAGGGGCGCGAGGTGAATCTCGAATGGATAACGAGAGGCATAGGGAGTGAAGGCAATCCAGTGCTCGTTGCGAGCAATAATTCGGGTTTCATCTCTGAGCTCGCGCGCCACGACATCATCGAAGAGGACTCGACCGGTGCGCTCTTTATGTTCGCGCGCGACGGCAAGCATTTTTGCGGTGCGAGGCGGGATAAATGAGTAGGCGTAAATCTGTCCATGGGGATGAGCCAGGGTGACGCCAATTTCTTCACCACGGTTTTCAAATGGTGCAATATGTTCGATGTAAGAAAGTTGTGAAAGCTCAGCAGTGCGATCGCGCCATGCCTCGAGCAGAGTGCGTACTCTCGATGGAGAGAGCGTCTTAAAAGAGCCACCATGATCGCCGGTAAAACAGATTACTTCACACTTGCCTGCAGCAACACCTTCATCGGTATCCGCGCCAGCTAAATCAGGGAGGGCAAAATCGCCTTCAGGTGGACGAAGAGATGGTGAGCGATTATCGAAGACAACGACCTCATACTCACTCTCTGGAATCTCAGTGAGTAAATCTCCCGTTGTGGGACATAGCGGGCAGAGCTCTTTCGGTGGAAGAAAGATACGACCCTGTCGGTGGGCTGCCATTGCAACCCATTCGTTTACCAAGGGATCAAGGCGAAGTTCGCCGACCAAGGGTTGCTCTTCAGCCTCGCGTAGGTCATGTGCGTTGCGAATTTGAGATGCAGTATCGTAATAACGGATGGTGCGACCGTCATTCATCCTTCGATCAGTGCGAATTACTCCCGCAGAAAGCTCTCGAACCTCATTAACCGCACTCATAGTGGTGTAACTCTATCTTGGAGCTGGCCAATTAGTACTCAATTCTTTACTTGGCCACGGCATCCATCGCTAGGACGAGCGGTGGGCGAAACTTCAGGTTTAGGCGAAGGGGTTGTCGAAGGATTTGGATTGATATTGACAGTAAAGCTAACCGGAATTGAAGCCTTTGCATGCGTTCCAGTGAGATCTGTATATCGAATTTCACCGGTATAGGTTCCTGCTATCAATCCGGAGATTGTTATCTTCCACATTCCACTCGTTGTTCTAAATGAACTCTGCTTGAATTTAGGAGTAACGGCATTTCCTACCGCTGCAAATTTCACATCACCTGTCACGACAGGAGAACCATCTGGTCGGAATACTTGTACAGATGTCAGGACATCTTTTCCGGCAACAGGTGCAGTCAGATAATCAAGTTTCATAGTCGAAGTTTCATTTACCGGCATCAAGTCTTCTTCTTCCGGAGTCCACACACCTGTCGCAAGAGTTTTAAATGTCTCCTCAGTGCCTCTAAATACATTGAGATCGAGGCGACTGCCAGGTACTCCATATTTAGGAGCGATTCCGCAGGATGTGTACTGCCACATTACCCATTGAGATTTGCAGGA
>WLPB01000138.1 GCA_009698975.1 Actinomycetota bacterium
CCAGAAAAGAGAAGGAAATTTGCACTGCTTGGAGCCACCTGAAGACCCATCGCCTCCAGACTTGCCTTCACTCGCTCGCGCTCTGAAATCAGACGTGCGACGTTTTCTAGAAGTTCATCGCGATTTTCCAGCGCAACTTCGGAGGCAGCTTGAGTCAATGCGCTGAGGTGATACGGCAAACGCACTAGGAAGAGAGCCTGAATGACGACAGGATCTGCGACGAGATAACCTAAACGTGCTCCAGCAAAAGAGAATGCTTTACTCATAGTGCGAATCACAACAATCTGTGGGTACTTAGAAATCAGGGTAACCGCTGATGCCTCATCCGAGAACTCTGCATATGCCTCATCGATGACGAGCAAACCGGTATTTGATTGAGCGAGACGCTCGATCTCTGCCAGTGTAATTTTTCCACCAGTTGGGTTATTGGGGGTAGTAATAAAGGTCAACGATGGCTTGAGTTGAGCTATCTCGTTCACAGCTCGATCAATATCGAGTGAGAAGTCAGGGCGTCGTCCCCCATCGCTCCATTGAGTATTTGTGACCCGTGCAATCAGCGGGTGCATCGAATAAGAGGGTGTAAATCCAATTGCGCCACGATCTCCGAAGGCGAGAAAGAGCGATTGAATAATTTCATTACTGCCATTTGCAGCCCAGATATTTTCAGCAGTAAATGATGTATTCGAGAGCGAATTGATAAATGAAGCAATTTTGTTTCGCAGAGTTACTGCATCTCTATCAGGATATCGGTTGAGATCTTTTGCTACAGAGTCAACTCTCTCTGCAATGGCTTTCGCCAATTTCTCTGACAGTGGAAATGGATTCTCATTTGTGTTGAGAGTTGCATTTGCAGGTACTTGAGGCGCGCCATAAGGCGAGAGAGCAGATAGCCGCTCGGCAATTGGTAACCACTTTGGCCAGAGAGTCATAGCCCCTCGAATCGTGCAGTGATTGCCTGGCCATGAGCCGGTAGATCTTCTGATTTGGCCAAGGTAATCACGGTCGCCGCGATATCAGTAAATGCCTCTTCGCTGTATTCAATGTAATGCACTCCCCTAAGGAATGTCTGTACTGATAAACCACTGCTGTGGCAGGCGCAACCGCCAGTAGGAAGAACGTGATTTGAGCCAGCAGAGTAATCTCCCAGTGAAACTGGTGAGAATCGACCTACAAACACTGCGCCGGCATTTCGAATGGCCTCTGCATCCGTGCGCGCGCTAATTGTTTGAATCTCTAAGTGCTCAGCTGCATATGCATTAACCACATCCAAGCCCTGAGCAATGTCATCGACTAAAACAGCCGCTGATTGAATTCCGGTGAGGGCAGAAGTTATCCGATCAGAGTGCTTCGTAACTGCAACACGTGCGTAAAGTTCGCGCTCAACCGCCTCTATGAGTTCGATGGAATCGGTCACGAGCACAGCCGCCGCAATCACATCGTGTTCTGCTTGGCTGATTAAATCTGCTGCAACATCTGCAGGTAACGCACTCTTGTCGGCAAGGATTGCAATCTCAGTAGGGCCTGCCTCAGAATCTATTCCGATGAGCCCGCGCAACGCGCGCTTGGCAGCAGCGACATAGATGTTTCCAGGACCAGTAACAAGGTCACACTTCTCCGCGACCCCATCCATCCCGTAAGCAAAGAGCGCGATGGCTTGTGCTCCGCCGACGGCATAGACCTCATCGATTCCGAGCAATGCGCAGGCGGCAAGAATTGTTGGGTGTGGCAAGCCGCCAAAATCTGCTTGAGGTGGAGAAGCGACAGCGATGCTAGCAACCTGAGCAATCTGGGCCGGAATCACATTCATGAGAACTGAGCTTGGGTAGACCGCGCGCCCGCCAGGAACATAAAGCCCTACTCGATCAACGGGAATCCACTTCTCTCGGACAACGCCACCATCTACGACGGTGACTGCACTTTCGCTGCGAACCTGACTTGCATGAACTTTGCGAATTCTTGCTGCGGAAATTTCGAGAGCTTTTCGAATATCTGGGTCGAGATCAATGAGAGCCTGGCTGATTACTTGTGCATCAACCTTAATTGAGGCAGGAGCTACGCCATCAAACTCTTGTGCGAGAGCGATAAGGTCGCTCTCATTGCCGTTGCGCACTCGTTGCAGAATTGGCTCAATCGCAATCATCGCTGATGCAATATCAAGGGTAGCTCGAGGAAGTTCTTGCTGATATTGACCCTTGGTCAACCGCTTTCCTCGAAAATCTACCCGACGCAACATGCTCGTATTCTACTTTGTATCAAGTGCGGGATGCGAGGCGATTTAGCCGCGAACGATGCATTCAACACCCAGAATCGCCTTTAAATCTGCGCTCAGACTTGGCGAAGAGGTGACGAGAGCGTCCACCTTAAGAGTTGTTGTTTTGCTCTGCTCGACAACGTGCAGATGAACTTCGCGTTTGCCGGGATGTGACTTCAGTATCTCTTTCATTCGCTCAACGATAGGAGGTGTCACCTGCGAAGCCGGAAGTGAAATGACCAGCGGACCTGTCGGCCCTCCCGTAATATCAGGCATTGTCATTTCAAGAGCGGTAAATCTCACCTGTTCATCTGTACGAGAGAAACGTCCACGAATTACTACAACTCGATCCTCAGAGAGCGATAACGCATATTGATTGTAAGTATTCGCAAAGAAGAGAGCTTCGATAGATCCTTCGAGATCTTCAATATTGACCACAGCCCATGATGCGCCTTGGCGAGAAACTTTTCTTTGCACACCTGTAATTAATCCACCAATGGTGATTACGCCATCGGCCATTCCATCATCAAGAAGAGCACTGATAGACATATCCGTATGTGAGCGCAGAACATGTTCCACACCTAAGAGTGGGTGGTCGGAGACATAGAGACCAAGCATTTCGCGTTCAAAACTCAGCAGAGTTGCTTTATCCCACTCAGTCGCCGGAATCTCGATTTCTAGCCCAACTACATCGCCGCCGCTTTCGCCACCGAAGAGATCGAACTGGCCGATCGCCTCTGCGCGTTTTGTCTCGATGACAGAATCGATTGCCTCAAGATGTATGGCCATGAGACCTTTACGAGGATGGTTGAGCGAGTCAAATGCACCACCCTTAATGAGAGATTCAATCGTCTTTTTATTACAGACTTGGGCATCAACCTTTGCCAAGAAATCACCAAAGGATGTAAATGCTCCCTTTGTTTGGCGGGAACTTTTGATTGATGCAACAACACCTTCGCCGACATTTCGAATTGCAGCAAGTCCGAATCGAATATCAGTTCCACGCGGGGTGTACTCGGCATTTGATTCATTGACATCCGGCGGAAGTACTTTAATTCCCATCCGGCGGCACTCAGATAGGTAGAGCGCTGACTTATCTTTATCATCTCGAACCGAGGTGAGTAGCGCAGCCATATATTCAGTAGGAAAATTTGCTTTCAGGTATGCGGTCCAGAAAGAGACCACTCCATAGCCGGCAGAGTGAGCACGGTTAAATGCATAATCAGAGAATGGAATAAGAACTTCCCATAATCGCTTGATAGCCGCCTCGGAGAAGCCATCTGCTTTCATACCTGCTTCAAAGGGAAGGTATTCCTTATCCAGAATCTCCTTGTTCTTTTTACCCATGGCCTTACGCAAAAGATCTGCCCGGCCAAGTGTGAAGCCAGCTACTTTTTGTGCAATCGCCATTACTTGTTCCTGATAGACGATGAGTCCGTAGGTATCACCCAAAATATCGTGCAGAACTTCGGAGAGCTCAGGGTGAATTGGTTCTATGGGTTTGC
>WLPB01000139.1 GCA_009698975.1 Actinomycetota bacterium
AATCGCCTTGAGCAAACCATCAACTAGTGAGAGGCGATCTTCTGCCTTCGCCTTGCGATATTCAGAACGGCGGCGGATAACCTCGATGCGGTGCTCAATAAACACCTGCAGAAGCTCCTTAAGACCAAGAGTTTGTGGGCGACCCTTAACGAGGGCGACCGCATTAATTGCAAAGCCATCTTCCATCGGAGTGAGCTTAAATAGCTGCTCGAGAACTGTCTCTGGTTCGAAACCATTCTTGAGCTCGATAACGACGTTTGTGCCGGTCTGGCCATCGGTGAGATCGACGATATCCGAAATGCCTTGAATTTTCTTTGCCTTAGCAAGATCTGCAATTCTTTCGACAATCTTTTCCGGGCCGACATTAAAGGGAAGTTCCTTAATGACGATACCCATCTTGCGAGATGTCACTTTACTAATTTCTACCGTTGCGCGAACTTTAAATGAGCCCTTACCGGTTGCATACGCTTCACGGATTCCGTCGAGGCCAACGAGTTCGCCACCCGTTGGGAAATCCGGACCAGGGATGTGCTTCATCAATTGATTGAGCGTCGCCTTGGGGTTATCAATTAAGTACTTTGTAGCAGCGATGACTTCACCTAAATTGTGGGGAGCCATATTTGTCGCCATACCAACTGCGATTCCAGATGAGCCATTTACCAACAAGTTTGGAAAGGCAGCCGGAAGTACAAGGGGCTCTTGAATCTGGCCATCGTAGTTAGGACCAAAATCAACAGTGTCTTCATCTGATTCAGCTACGAGTGTCATTGCCGCAGCGGCTAGGCGCGCTTCTGTATAACGCATCGCAGCAGGACCAGCATCGAGTGAGCCAAAGTTTCCGTGGCCATCAATGAGTGGAAGCTGCATTGAGAAAGATTGCGCCATACGAACGAGTGCGTCATAGATTGCGCCATCGCCGTGTGGGTGCAACTTACCCATTACTTCACCGACGACTCGAGCAGATTTAACGTGGCCACGATCTGGGCGAAGACCCATATCTGCCATCTGGTGCAAGATGCGGCGGTGAACAGGCTTAAGGCCATCGCGCGCATCAGGAAGTGCGCGTGAGTAAATTACAGAATATGCATATTCAAGGAATGACTCTGACATCTCGGTAGAGACGTCGATGTCGACGATCTTGCCTGGGAATTCTCCCGGCTTGGGACCCGCCACTTTTGCCTTTGCTCCCTTTGCAGGAGCGGCCTTCTTCGTTGCCATGGCGCGTATTCTGCCCTGCTTCGTTACTAAATCACGGTACCTACACGCGGACGAGCACCAACGATTGCAACACATCTGGCCGCCGTCCTGGCTCCGGCCTCAAGACTCTGCTGCATATTCTTAGAGATGGCATATTCAGCGATAAATCCAGCTGCGAATGAATCTCCAGCGCCAGTTGTATCTACGACTTCAGTTGCCAGAGCCGGAACAGAAATGAGAAGTGAACCTCGAGCTTTGCCAATTGCACCGAGTGAACCTCGTTTGATAACAACGCCCTCACAATCGTGAAGAAGTACCTCAATTGCTTTTTCCGGATCGGTCTCGCCAGTTAAATAGATGGACTCTTCCTCGTTGAGCACGATGATATTGATTAATCGAATCCATGATTTCACTTCGTCGATAGGCACCTGCATCATGGCACCGACTGAGGCTGGGTCAAAGTAAATCGGCAGATTGGCTTCCCGAATCTTTGCAATCATCTGCATTACACCTGGGCGAGAGAGCGGGTCCAGGGGAGAGTAGCCCGAGAGATATACAACATCAAATGTATCGAGTGACGGAAGGTCTCCAATATGAAGCCCTGCATTTGCGCCATTATCCGGAAACATCGTGCGCTCGCCGGTCGGATCAACTAAGACTACGACAACACCCGATGAGCCATGGTCTACGACTAAGTTATTGTGAAGGACACCGAGAGAATCAAATTCGCTCACAAGTGCTGCTCCAGCGGCATCATCGCCGACATGTCCGAGAATCGTCGAAGTCGCGGTAGTGCGAGTAAGCCACGAAGCAACATTTCCAGCAGCACCTCCGCCGTGAGTAGAAATGGTTGAGGGAGTATCGCTACCGTAATGAATATCGGCCGGCATCACTGAAATCTTGGTGATGACATCGAGCATCACATCTCCAATACAGAGAACCCGAATACCCATTATTACTTCTTAGCTACCGCAACTGCGATATCGGCTGCCAGAGCAGAGTTAGATTTAATGATTTCAATATTGACTTTCAGGGATTCGCCATCGGAAGCGGTGTGAAAGTGCTCGAGTAAGAACGGAGTTACATACTTTCCATGGATGCCGTTCTTTGCAGCACCTTCAAGTCCACTCTTTAATATTGCATCATGTCGCGTGCGATCCATCTCGACCTTGACTGGATTTGCAACGACTAATCCATTATTAGTTTTCAAGGATGTGCGCTGATGAATAATCTCGGCAATCTCTGCCGCACTATTGACCTGATGTTCGATAGTAAAACCGGAATCTGTCAGGTAGAAGCCAGGGAAAGCAGTAGTTTTATAACCAACAAGGCCGATAGCGAGAGTTTCGAGTCGCTCAAGAGTTGCACCCACATCGAGGATTGACTTAACGCCAGCGCAAACAATGGTGATATCGAGATCAGATAGTGCAGTTAGATCTGCTGACTCATCAAAAGTTTCATTCGCTCCGCGATGAACTCCGCCAAGTCCGCCGGTGGCAAAGATATGGATTCCAGCAAGAGCTGCAAGGTGAGCGGTCGCGGCTACTGTGGTCGCTGCAGATTTTCCAGAAGCGGCAACAATGGCAAGGTCGCGACTAGATGCCTTTGCTATATCGTCTCGGTTTGCAATTTCGATTAACTGTTCATCGGTCAGGCCGATATGGACCACGCCATCGAGAACGGCGATAGTGGCTGGAACGGCACCGCGCGAGCGAACAATCTCTTCAACCTCGCGTGCAACCGTCAGGTTTGATGGGCGTGGAAGGCCGTGGCTGATGATTGTTGATTCGAGGGCAACGATTGGTTGACCACTTTTGAGTGCTGCTGCAACCTCAGGGGAGGTCTGAAAGTTTCGCTCTGACATGGGGGCAACAATACTCGTGAGAAGATTTATCCGTGCACCTCTCCCAGATCATGCCCTCACTCTTTGCAGGGTTGCATCTCGAGGGCACAGTGGATTCCATTGGCGTAGGCAGCTCTCCTGTCGGTCGCGAACTCCTCTTTCTCATCGATGGCTTTGGCGCAGACGTCTTGGCAAAATACGCCCATGATGCTCCGACTCTGGCATCACTTGTGCAACCACGAATAATTAGAACCTCATTTCCATCGACGACCTCAACAAGTCTTGCAACACTGACTACAGGTGTTATGCCGGGTACACATGGAATGTTGGGTTACACAGTTCGGGTTCCGCGCAGTAGTGGCAGGGTTTTGAATTCTTTGAAGTGGGATGAAAGAGTAGATCCACAAATCTGGCAGCCAGTACCGACCTTATTCGAGCGCGGCACAGCAGCAGGAATCACCGTCACTCATATCGCTGCAAAGCGATATGAAGGAACTGGATTTACCCGAGCTGTCTTTAGAGGCGCCCAGTATCGGGGCGCGAACGTCACGACTGATTTAATTGCTGAAACAAAAGCGGCGCTGAAGAAGAGTCCATCCTTTGTCTACCTCTACGTCAACGATTTAGATTCAGCCGGTCACTCAGATGGTGTGGGTTCTGATAAGTGGCTTGCAGCTTTAAAAAGTATTGAT
>WLPB01000014.1 GCA_009698975.1 Actinomycetota bacterium
CAAAGCCATACGCAATTGTGGAACGTAACGGAATCAAGATTGGCATCGTGGGTTCAAATACAGAATCAACAGTCGAGCAGGTATTCCCTGGCAACCTCGTTGGACCTTCTGGCGAAATCGTGATTGATTCAAGCGCTAAGGGTATTAATGCTGCAATTGCAGATGTTCGTGCCCAGGGTGCTCAAGTTGTTATTGCACTTGTTCACCAAGGTTGGACTGAGAATGTGAATGGCGCACCTGTTGGCCGTCTCTCAGAACTCTCAAGTCAAATCAAGGGCGCAGATGTCATCTACGGTGGCCATAGCCACTTGGTGTACTCAACATCGCTTCCAGGAAATATCCGTAAGTCACCAACTCTCGTTGCCGAAGTTCGCAATGCTGGTGTGGAGTACTCACGTACCGCGGTCTGCGTAGACACAAATAGAAACCGAGTAGTTGGCTCAGCTGTCGAATACATCTCAAAGGCTGAGGCAGCAAAGTTGACTCCAGATGCAACAGCAGCAGCGCTTGTTAAGGGCTACAAGGATCAGCTAGCACCTAAGCTCGATGTCAAGATCGGTACAGTCTCTGCTGTCTTCCCACGTGGTGGTTCACCTGCGGTAGAGCGCTCCGGCGAAACACCGATTGGTAACTTCACAGCAGATGCAATTCGCGCCAAGTACAAGACCGATTTTGTACTACTCAATGGTGGTGGAATGCGCGATACCTTCCCAGCTAAGACATACACGCCGCTCGATAAGACACTTGTACGTCCAGCTACATCAGCTACTGGTCCATACGATGTCACCGTGGGAGATGCACTTACTGTCTTCCCATTCGGTAACTCTGTATCAACTACAACCATCACAGGTACATTGCTCTGGAGGGCGCTAGAAAATGGCGTCGGCGGTGCATACCCTGCAGATGGTCGCTTCCCACAAATATCAGGCTTCAAGTTCACATTCGATTCAAGTAAGCCAATTGGCTCACGCGTCGTGTCTGTGACAAAGCTTGATGGAACAGCGATTGCCAAGGATTCGACTGTCTACACAGTTGCAACTTTGGATTACATCGTTCAAGGCGGCGATGGATACATCGGCGTCTTCTCACCAGCTACGGCAAAGGTACGCGATCTACTGGTCGATATCTTTATCGAAGCAGTTCGCACTGGAAAGAACATCACAATGCCAGTGGCTGATGGTCGTACTAAGAAAGTTGGCTAATAGCCTTCATTGATTAGTAATGAGAAGGGTCGCACCGTAAGGTGCGGCCCTTCTTTGCGTGTCGAATAAGCAAGGCGACAAGATTGCAATTGCATCCCTTACCCTCTTCTTATGGATGCAATTTTAATTATTGGTCGAGTTCTTTTCGCGTTGCTTTGGATTGGCGCCGGCTTTGCCCACTTCAAGAACCTTGAGGCGATGACTGGCTACGCCACCTATAAGAAAGTGCCTGCCGCAAAGCTCGCCGTTCTTGGAAGCGGGCTCTCCTTTGCGATTGGTGGAATTCTCATTCTGCTCGGCACCTGGGTTGATCTCGCTAGCGCTCTCATTGCCGTCACCGTCATTCTTGCCGCAATAATCTTTCATCAGTTCTGGCGCGAAAGCGATGCCAATACCAAGATGCAAGAGCAGATGGCCTTTAACAAAGACCTCGCACTCGGCGGGGCTGCGCTCATTCTCTTTGCACTCGTTGCAAGTGGAGCACTCACAGATTTCGGTCCCAGCGCTGGAGCCATCTCCTTCTTCTAGGTATTAACGATTCGTTTATAGGAGAGAATGTCGTCATGGAGATTGTTGCTGCGCTGATTGCTGGCTCATTTATCGGAGCTGTGCTCGGCTATATCGGTGCCGGCGGCGCAATGCTTGCAGTACCAATTTTGATGTACACCTTTAGCTTCACCCCACACCTTGCAACAACAGCATCACTCGCAATTGTCGGTTCTGCTGCCGTATCTGGCGCTATTGCGAAAGCTCGCAATAAAGAGATTCTCTATCGCGATGCAATAGTTATTTGGGCAATCGGATTAATCACCAATGTCGGCTTCTCATCCATCTCGGATTCGTTACCTGATGCCTTTATCAAAACTGGCTTCGCAGTTGTCTTATTCGTTGCTGGTTTATCGATGATTCGTAATCCGCTCGCAATGACGCAAAAGCGAATGCCAGTCGCAATCTTGATTTTTGTCTCGCTACTCATTGGATCAATTACTGGTCTCTTTGGCATCGGTGGAGGCTTTCTCGCAATTCCGATTCTGGTCTTATTCTTTGGCACACCGCAAAGCACCGCCTCGGGTACGTCGCTGATGATTATCGCGCTCAACTCGCTCACCTCACTTGCTGTTCGCAATCAGAGCTGGCACGAAATCAATTGGAAGATACCGCTGGTCATAGCTATCAGCGCGATTGCAATTACTAATCTAGCTTCTCGCAAAGGCTCTCGTGATTCGCAAGAGAAGTTAAAGTATTACTACACAGGGCTTCTAGTAGCTATTGCGCTCTTTACCTTAGCTGAAACCTGGATTTTTTAAATCTTCGCTTCTGTACTAATTGCACGCGACATAAATCCGGCAAGCACCATCATTCCAATCGGATATGCCATCGCCCACGAGAGCGAAGTAACCTGAGCTAATAACCCCGTCAGCGTTGGACCGATGAAGTACCCAGCAATTCCAATGACGCCAACACGTGAGATTGCAACAGCGGGTGCAACACCGGGCACTCGACTAGCGGCCAAAATAAATGCTGGAAACATGGGACCAATTCCGAGGCCAGCAAAAACAAATCCGAGATCGGCAATCACGAGCGCCGCCATGCGCGCAGAATCAATACTCGATAACGGAATTGCAATCGCCAAGCAGAGCGCCCATCCCCCACCTCCAATAAGCCCGCCGAGAAGTACTGTCTTACGCGCACCAAGTCTGTGAAGAGCAATGTCTCCTAAGAAGCGACTAGTAATCATTGCAAGTGCGAAGCAAGCAAATGAAGAGGTGTATACCGCACCTGTGATTTGCATATTGTCGCGGAGCAAAATCGCGCCCCAATCACTTGCTGCTCCTTCTGCGACCAGACTTGCCACTAGACCTAAGCCCAGTGCCCATAGTCCAAGTACGCTCTTTCCAAAGAATGGAATCTTCGCCTCTGTTACTTCGGTGCCGTCGCCAGCATGTTCATCTCGTTCAGGTGAGAGCAGAAAGGTATTGGCAAGAACGAAGCCAACAAACGAGAAGATTGCAACCGCAATCAAGTTTTCTTCCGGAGTCATGTGCGCAATCATGAAGCCGCCAAAAATAGTAGTAATGAAAGAACCCAAGCTCCACATTCCGTGAAACCTAGACATCCATCTCTGCTTGAGAATCTTTTCGGCAACAACTGCTTGCGAATTCAGTGACATATCAGTCAGGGCGTAACCAAAACCCATCATAATTAGTGCGAGAAAGAGAGATGTGGGTGTCTTTGATATCGCCATTGCAACCAAACCTAGGGGCAGAATCACTGAGGAGATATAGATAACCGGCCTTGAGCCAAAGGTATGAATTGCGCGTCCTGCCGCTTGCGCGCCTAGGACTGAGCCAATCGTCGCGCCGACAAACATCAGACCAAATTGGCCATTATCGAGTCCCACTGCATCTTTGATCTCAGGGATGCGCGGCACCCAGGCCATTGAAGCAATTCCCATCAGTAGGAATGAAGCCAAGATTGAGTTGCGTGCTTTCATTCCAATGGCAAGATCATCTGGCATATCGCTAAATCTATCCTCTAAAGTCATCCATTGTGGAACATATCCTTGAGAAGTCGGCCGTGAAACGTGTTGCTCTTGCTATGCAAGAAAACACAATCGCAGGACCAATTACGGTTCTGAGTGAAAGTGCCCGTACTGCCGCAGATGCTGCTTCTGCCTTGGGTATTGAAGTCGGCCAGATTGCCTCGTCTCTTATCTTTAAAAGCCCTGACGACAAGGTAATTCTGATCATCACGAGTGGCGGCCACCGAGTAGATACTGATCTGGTAGCAACGACTCTCGGATATTCAGAGCTCATGCGCGTTGATGCTGCATTCGTTAAAGAGTTTTCCGGGTTTTCTATCGGTGGCGTCAGCCCAATTGGTTGGAGTAATCAACCTGATGTAACACTCATCGACGAAGCGCTCAATAATTACGATGTGGTGTGGGCAGCAGCTGGGCATCCACATGGAGTTTTTCCCACTTCATACGCAGAGTTGATTGCCTGCACAGGTGCGACTTCGGCAGTGGTAGGTGCATAAGTATGAATACCTTAGGAATGATTGCGATTGTCGTTGATGAGTATGACCGCGCGATTAAGCATTATGTTGAAGATCTCGGTTTTACACTTATTGAAGATACTGAGCTCTCCCCTGAAAAACGGTGGGTAGTAATTGCGCCAAGTTCTGATGGCGCGCGTATCTTGCTCGCAAAAGCTGCCAATAGCGAACAGGTCAAAGCAATCGGAAATTCAACGGGTGGTCGCGTTGGCTTCTTTCTCTACACCGATAATTTTGCGCAGACTTATCAGGGCTACCTCTCACGCAGTATTGAGTTCACCGAAACTCCTCGAAACGAGAAATTCGGTCAAGTCGTAGTCTTTAAAGATATGTACGGCAACAAGTGGGATTTAATCGAAATTCGAAAGTAGATTTACTTGATGTAAATCTCCACTCGGCGATTCTTCGCTAAGTCAGCTTTTGACGAACCCGTAGAGATTGGCTTTGTAGATGCATACCAACCCGTGACAATCTTTTTACCGGACAGCATCTGTCTTAGAACGGCTGCAACTGCCCGAGCGCGATTCTTTGATAACAAGATGTTGTCCACACCCTTGGTTGAATCGGTGTGGCCATAGCTCAAAATCATTTGAGCGCTACCGGCCGAAATCTTCTTCGCAATCGCAAGAAGTGATTTTCGTGAGGCATCATTAATGAAATATGTCCCATTGGCGAAATAGATTGTCCCAACTTTGCGCATCACACTGGTCGGTTGGACATTTGGCTTTTCTGGCTCCTTAGGGTCTACCTTCGGATCAGGCTTCTTTACTTCAGGGGCAAAAACCAAGAGAGATATTCCCGCTTCCTCCAGTAATTTCGCATAAGTTGCAGTTGCACTTTCTTCAGCAGTAGTGCGCTTTGCTAGGGCCACATCCAGAGATTTTCTCCAGGCCAGAGTGCTCTCGACATTTCCTTGAATTCGAAGAGCATAAGCAGCATCTCGCGCAATTTGGTAGTCAGCGGCTGCAATTGCAAATGCATCCTTCTTGCCCTGTGTAATCACTCTAGTCAGCGAGTTATCCAGAGACTTAAACTGTTGAGTTACTCCCTCTTGCGAAATAGTGACAGAGCAATAAATTGTTGAATCCTCTATCTGGTCTATTTTATCGAACGATATGCTCAGAGACGTTGACGTTGTAGATTCAATCAATACGCCATTGATAAATAACGTAAAGACCGCACTCGTTAAAGATGTACTTTCAGCGCTCCCTCCAGAGCGAATGAATTGATAGGTTCCACGCGTACAGATATATCCAGTCTTTGAATTACTGATTGCTGGAAAGGTAACTGCCTTGAGATAGGACGGAATAACCGCTACTTGTGTGACAGGAATGATGGTTAAGTGCGGAAGTACAGAAATTGCTAATGAACTTGGACCATTTCCATATGTTGCACCTTTAGCGCGCAAATAGATGTTATAGGCCACATCATTGGTCAGCCCTGTGATCGTGACAGGAGAAGAGGTTGCATTCAGTGGTGAATAAGAAAGACCATCGATTGAGTAATCAAAGCTGACAATTGCATCTCCACCATTATTGAGGGCAAATGCCAATGTTGCTTTTCCATCACCGTTTGTAGCAACCACGGATGTAGGCGCACCGACGCTTATAATGTAATTGATGCTCGCAGATGATGGTGCTGAGTTTCCTACGCCATTGACTGCCACCAAAGATGCGGTGACGGTATTTCCGGCGGTCAAACCGGTAATTGTGCATGAATACGAGGTCGTACCTGAAACGAAGGAGTAACTACATGCACCCGATGAAAGGGTCAAGGTGTATCCAGTAAGGGCAGAACCACCATCTCCGTTTGACGCCCATGACGCAACAACGGTTGTTGAATCTGTCTGCGCAAGCCCAATGCGCGGTGCGGTCGGAACCGTCGCAGGGATCAAATAGACAGCTGCTGTGTTGGCAAGAAGCTCGGTTGTAAATGATGTGGTCTTAACCCAAATCTTCACATCATAAGCAACGCCATTTGTTAGGCCGGTGAACTGATAGGTGCTCGTAGCTTGAGTATTGATAATTGCTGTTGGAGTATCAGAGAATGTCACATCACTGCTTTGCTTGATAAAGAGACGATATGAATCCCAAGCGCCACCACCAAGACTGACTGGCGGTGTCCAATTTGCAGTAAGTGTGGTGTCGCCACTTGTGACGCGAAGATTTGTTGGTGCATTGGGGTTGGCAGCGGGAGTTTTAACCACAGAATTCGAGGCAGCTGATGTTCCACCACCTGCTGTTCCACCGTTATAGGCAGTCACTGAGAATGTATATGAAACGCCTAGCGAAAGCGCGGTAATCGAATCTGTGCGTGTACCTGCCCCAGCAGTAACCGTCTTAGTTATTGCCGAACCTGTTGCAGGAGTGGCGGTCAATACGTAACTTGTAATCGTGCCACCGTTCTCGGTGTTGGCATTAAATTGCAAGGTTGCATATCCGCTTGTCGCTACAGAGGCATCTGTTCCGCCGACAGAGACCGATGTCAGCGTTGGGGCTCCCGGCGGAGCAGCGGTGATGACTAAATTCTGGGTCACATCTGATGCCGCGCCGAAATTGGCATTTCCGAGCGATGACGCTGTGATCACACATGTTCCGGGAGAGAACATTGAAACCGCTCCCCCGTTTGTCACTGTACAGATATTTGAAGAAGTTGCAGATGAGTACGTAACAGTTCCACCAAGCGCGGTTGCAGTCAGGTTAAAACTACCTGAGGACACTGCGCGTGAAACAATCGATCCAAATGTGATTGCATTTGAGGCAGCGCTGACAGAGATGGTCATCGTCTTTGTGATTCCGGTGAGATACGTTGAGGTATCAGTTGGATAGAAGGTTGCAGTAATTACTGCACTACCTGCCTGAACAACTGTCGCAGTATCACCATTAATCGAGACAATGCCTGGATTAGAACTTGAGAAGATAAAAGCACCTGCTGCGGTATCGCTCTCAGATGGCGGGATAAGTAGAAATGGTGCATCAGCTTTATTTTTTGAGACGTTTGGCCATGTACCCAAGACTGGAGATTTAGGTACTTTGAAAGTGAGTGAATTTGAAGCTACCGAGCGACCGGCAGAATTTCCCGCGCGTACTGTAAAGGTGTAAGTAATGCCAGGCCGAAGCCCCGTAAGGGTTGCAGATCCACTGCTACTTCCGATTGAGTATGCAACGACCGAATCAGGTGTAGAAATTGCAGTATAGGACTCAATTGTTGCGCCACCATTGCTTGCAGGTGCGGTAAATGCAAGCGTCACCGAAGTATTTGTCGCCAGCAATACAGAGGTAGCAGTTGGTGCTCCCGGAGCTGTTGGGGTTTGGGTAACCAGTGGAGCAGAAGCTTGTGACGGAACCGATGTGCCAATTGAGTTCTTGGCAGCTATACGCACTCGATAGGCAGTAGAAGGCGTCAGACCTGTGATCACATATGGCGAAGATGCTGAGGCAAGTGAAGCAGTTGCAGTCTCCCAGG
Organism: Actinomycetota bacterium; assembly: GCA_009698975.1. The sequence goes on from WLPB01000014.1 coordinate 7,725, forward strand.
TCGCGAAGTTGTTGCTCGAATACTCAACTGAGTAAGCAGTAATCGTGTCGCCACCATTGGATACCGGGGCGGTGAAGTTTACGGTTGCCGTTGTATATGTCGCCGCCGAAAGAATTGGCGCTGCTGGTCGGCTCGGCTTAAAAAGTGTTGCCTGCACATTGAGAGTTCCTGTTAAACACCCTTGCGCCCAATATTGCCAAGCAATTGATTGAGTCGCGAGAACATTTACCTGCAGATTACCCGCGTAACTCACATTTCCAAGGCAACTTCCATTTGTGAGTTCAGTAAATGGGTACATGTTGGCATTTTGCCCGTAGTGAGTAATCTGCCACATCTCTAAACTACTCTGGTGAAACTGATGCAAAGATTTTAAATCAGCGGGAGAACCTCTAAAGCTGATTGTCTGGATATTGCCGTCACCATTGAATAATTGAGGGCCGATTCCTATCAATCCCGCGCCAAATTTGATGTTTACTAAACCTGTCGATGCAGGACCAGTGCATCCCGAATAGCCCTGTCTGTTAATGTCGCCGGTACTGTTCATGGCAGCAAATGCCGTTTGACCGACATACAGAACGCTATCCGGTAAATCTAAACTTGTAATTCCACACTGGCCAGCGAAGGATCTTTCGCCAATTACCTTAAGAGTAGAGGGAAAACTCACCTCGGTCAGCAGGGTATGTGTCTGGCTTTGAAATCCCATCTGAAATGCCCAAGCACCTATGGCGGTAATTGCATATGCTCCAGCGAATTCAGTTTTACCAGGTACAAACGCTGCTGTGACATTGAGGATTTCTGGAAAATTCAGTTTAGTGAGACCAGCGTATTTGTCATACCCAACAGCCATTGCCTCCATTGTTGAGCGATTGAGCTTATAGAAAATGTGATCTACTTCGATATATCCAGCGTCTACAAAAGGTTGCTTTGTAGTCGCGTATACGAAATTAGATGTGGTTGACTGATAAATATTGTCACCGTTTGGTAGGTAGTAAATATCTGGAGTAAAAGGTTTTGCAAACTGATCTACAACTTGTGTTTTCCCAGTCGGTGTAAAGTCAACTGAGAATACATGCGTCGCACCAAATGCTGTTGTTGGTGTAGGAAAATTGTAAGAGCAGGTGGCTCCACCATTTGATACTGCCTTACTTTCGCAGCCACTTATGACTGCCCCATCTACCTTAAATGCAACATTGCCCGTTGTGTTAACCCAGGCCTCCAAATTATTGCCAGTACTCCCCACGGTCATTCTTGGAATCCACAAATCTGTGACACCTAGTACTGAAAATGACGAAAGTGCTGAACTATTGGAAGCGTTATATCTCGAATCGCCTTTGTAGTAAGCCGTGATTGCATCAATTCCGGACATAGATTTCCAGGAGCAAGTTCCTGTTACAACGTGGGTGCTTGGATTTTCGATCAGGTCGGATGTTGCGCAAAGATTCTTATAAGTATTACCACCCGTGGCCACAACGATATTTCCTGTAATCACACTAGAAAACGTTGCCGGCGTTACGGTGACTGTAAATGTCACGAGATCGCCAATGGATGGAGAAGAGTCAGAGACGGCAATAGTTGTCGTTGTATTTGATGCTGCCGCCGTTGCAACAGGGGCGCCTAGCTGAATAATGGCGACACTCATCAAGAGGGTGGCGACCAAGGACCAAGAATGGAAACGACTCTTCATTTTCAACTCTCCGCAGGCGTAAGTAGGGGTGATAATGAATATAAGAATATCATTACGATATAGGGGTAACACTCTTTTATAAGCATTCTCCTCAGGTTTTCAAGCTCCCCCGCGTAGACTTCACATATGCCCACAAAGGATTTGATGCTCCCTCTGAACACAGGGCGGAAGGCTGCCTATGTAGCTCGCAACCGAATGGCGTTACTCAAATCCACCCAAGAGATTTTGGCCATCAAAGGCGAAGCCGTCACCATTGAAGATATCGCCGATCATGCCCAAGTTGCAGTGAGCACTATCTACAAACACTTCAAAGATAAGGATGCGCTCATTGGAGCAACCCTCCTTTGGGGGTTCAAGACTTGGGAAGAGTGGGCCCTTGAGCAAGTAGCTAATATTGAAGATCCACTCGAACAATTAGTTTTTCCGATGCGCCTCTTTGTGCGAGCGAATGAAACTCACCCTGATCATGCGAAATCTCTCGTGAACTTCTTTGGAATTATTACAAAATCCGCCACGCAGGTCCAAACTAATTTAGCTACTCATATCGAACTTCTCAGCAAAGTCAAAATACTTAAAGTTGAAAACTCAACTGCTGCAGCAAGTAATATTTATGCAATCATGGCATTTACACTTGTAGAGCAGACGACAAACCCAAGGGCAAAAGTAAGCGAAGCCGATAGAGCCATTCAATCGGCCTTGAGCATGCTCGGCATAAGTGAAGCAAAGGCAAAGATGCTCACTCAATCTAAGCTAGTCATCCCTAGAACTAATAAATAGAACTCTCTCTATGGCAACCATTGTTTATATCTACACTCTCCCAAAGAGATACATCCCGTTTGCATTCTTGCAGATGGCGATAGGACGCAGACAAGCGCGTAGTATTCCAAGTGTCACTTTTGCAAAGTTAATGGGGACGGGCACTGGCAAGACTTTTACCCCTAGTGACTCAGATTTGCACCAGTGGGCAATTCTCTTTGTTGCAGATGATCTCGAAGTTGTTGAATCTTCCTCATTTATCCGTGCCTGGGAAAAACGAGCAGTGGCTACTCAGAGATTAGAACTCAATCCAGTCTCATCTCATGGCATGTGGTCACGACGAGAGCCATTTACGATTTCAACAGCTCCGCGCACTGGTGGACCAGTTGTGGCAATCACGCGGGCACGGTTGAAATGGAGCCAAGCAATTCGCTTCTGGCGCTCCATCCCTCCGGTAGTTGAGGATCTTCATAAGGCAGATGGCTTGCTCTACTCAATTGGCATTGGTGAGGCACCAATTGGTTTGCAGGGCACGCTATCCATTTGGAGCTCAGAACGCGCACTACGTGACTTCTCTTACAAGAATGCTCCTCACCGTAGAGCAATCGAAGATACAGCCAAGTTCAATTGGTATAGCGAGGAGCTCTTCGCGCGCTTTGATCTGGTAAATACGGCAGAATTCACTCATGTCCATTAGGCACTACACCCCACGCAGGCGCCGCCATGGACTTTCTGGACGATCAAAGCTTGCACTCGGTGGCACTCTTGGATTAACAATCGCACTGCAGATGAGCTATCCGCTCGTTGATGGCGATGTGCTGAGAGTTATTACTATTGCATCTGTTTATTGCGGTGCTCTTGCAATGTTGTTACATGCATTTCTATCTTATGGCACAAAGTATTTACTTCGTTATTTTATTTCGACAGTTCTATTTGGCTACTTTATTGAACTCATTGGCGTCCATACAGGCTGGCCATTCGGTGTCTATCAATACAGTGACACTCTCGGTCTGCAGATATTTGAAGTTCCACTTGTAGTTCCATTTGCCTGGGTGATGATGGTTCACCCAACTCTGGTTGCAGCTCGAGCCATCACCAAGAAGTGGACATTCTTATATGGTGGCGCACTCTTAGCTGCTTGGGATCTCTTTCTTGATCCGCAAATGGTGAGTGCCGGGCGATGGACCTGGGAAGTTCCTGGCGCGCATGTGCCATTTACGCCCGATGTCCCGCTTTCAAATCTCTTTGGTTGGCTTCTTGCCGGCCTCACTATCACCGCATTCCTTAAC
>WLPB01000140.1 GCA_009698975.1 Actinomycetota bacterium
AGCATCTAGATCTTTGGTCGGCTTGACCTTAAAGGAGCGGCCATCTTCTGCGCGAGCAACTAAGCCCTCACCACCATTTGCGATTTCACGGTCAAAGAGTTCGACAACTTCAGCAGGAGATTTTGTTGCGGCACTGACTGCATGGAAGAAATTCTCGTGTGTTGCAATCTTGGAGATCTCTTCATAGCGAGCTGTATATGGGGTGCCTATCGCGGAGAGCGTGGGTGAAGATACGAGATCAAAGATTGCGAAACCAATCTTTGATGTATCTGCCTTAGCCGCTGATCCCAGCGCAGCAGAGAGATCTGCCACTCGGGTGCGGGCTTGACCCATAATGTGAAGTTCGCCAGCGAAGATTGAGGCTTGATCTAATCCAGCTTTACTTGCCTGGGCTAGAACTTCGATATCACCATGGATTACTCGTCCGGTGGGGGAGACTAGCTTCCATTGGCCATCATGAAGAAGAAACCAGAGCTCTCCATCTAATTTGGAGGAGACAAGCAGGGGCAGCGCAAGCTTGCGCTCGATATCTGCAGAGCTAGTGAGAACATAATTTGCCGCCACAATTTTGCGATAGGCAAGAAGCTGCGACATCAAATCTTTATCGGCAAATGTTCCTTGAGTTTCGAGCGTTGCTTTTCCTAGAGATGCCATCTTTATTCAGCCTCCTTTTCGCTCTTGGCTGCGGGCTTTTTGAGTTCCATTGCTGAGAGGTGGAGCAGAAGTAAGAACTTATCCCCGTCGATGCGACCATCTAGAAATCCGCGGTATGGGCTGCCATTGGCTTGAAGTACAAGTGGACCTTTTCCGCCTTCTCCTCCTGCGATGAGTGCAACCGAATCCTTTTCGTCCAACTCTTTTGCAATTGCATAGAGGAAGTCGAATGTCACACCGTCTACATGTCGAAGCTGCATTGTGCGCTTAATACCGTACTTACGGATCAAATCGTTTCGGGGGATTAGCTTTCCGGTCCATTTGACTGGTGCGCCATCATTTACATTGGGAGCGATATCTATAGGTGTCCGTCGTTCAACCTCTTTGCCATCTGGGCCGTAGATGATCTCTAAAACTTCAGGAGCGCAGTAGAGAGGTTGGTTATCTTTGTTGAGCAAGACGGTACTTGTGCCATCGATTGCACGACCTACCATTTCGAGGTCAATCTCAGGATCGGAATCGATAAGTTGTTGCGAATAGGCATCGCCAAGAACCTTGACCAGGTCCTCGTTGAGCTTTCCTTCGCCGGCAGCGACATATCGCTGGAAGGAGACTGGCTTACCGTTCTTGGATGAAATCGTGCTCTCTTTAGCAGGTGTTGATGTCGCTACAACTGTGGCGTCACGACTGGTGGCATTTGAGATATGAATTTTCATGGCTCTCCTTAAAACATTTCAAAGTCAAGGTCGTCGGTGTTTTCAGATTCCGCCTCTTCAGTTACTGAGACGAGCGAAGAGAGTGAGGCAAACTCATACTCAACAGGCTGACCGATAAGTGCGAAGTAACCATTTTCGTTACCGACCAGAATTGCACTTTCGACCTGATAATCCGCACGAGGATTAAAGGGGAATTGAAGAATTCCGCCGCCATCGAGAACCGTTTTAATTGAATCAGCGAGTGATTCTGGTTCGAGGGCATAGGTAGTTTCAAACCTCAATTGCAACGCTTGCGTCGCTGTTACTTCTGTTGCCTCGACGGTCTCACCGACTGTTGCTGGGAAGAGCTCAGGGGTTGAGCCATCAAGGTTGAGTGCTTCAAGTTCGCCCTGTGGAACCCAGATGTTCTCTGGCGTGAAATAACCTTGAGCAGTCATTCCGCTTCGGATAAGTAGAGATCCATCTGCAAGGAGTGAGGCCTTGGCGCATTCGTTGCCTGCTTCATCAAATGCTATCCGTCGGCGCTTTCCGTAGAGGACGGTTCGGTCAATCGGCTTGTAAGCGAATACTGCTGCCTCGCCTTTAAAGGAGATATTGATTGTTTTGGCCATGCGAGAAATCCTAGAGGGGAGCCCTGACAATGACCATAGATGGAATGGTCATGGTTGAAAACGTCAGACCGAGCCTTTAGAGTTTTAATATCGAAAGGGAGAAAAAAATGCCATATTTTGAATACATCGGAGAAGATGCATCACGCAAGTCAGAGCGCGCAGAGAAGTACTGGGAGATTACTCAGATTGGCAAAAATGTCACGGTTCGTTTCGGCAAGATCGGTGCAGATGGTCAGCTCAAAGTGAAAGAGTTTGAAAATAAGGAAGATGCAGAAGCTGAAGTTACGAAGTTAATCAAAGAGAAGACTAAAAAAGGCTATATCGAAAAGCCAAACCCTCACACGGCTTAGAGTTCAACCTATTGAGATTGGATGCAAAGTGACAGACGAAGAAGAAAATAACATAATGATCACCTGCAATACCTGTGGCCTAGAAGTAGGTTATGACACTCCTTGCCCAAATGGTTGTGATGAGGAAGCAACTGAAATTGTAAATAGACTCTTTGGTGAGAAAGAGTAATTCACGAGAGTTTTCTAGACTGAAGAAATCCCTGTGTTAGTTGGATCTTCGCCCCGAAAGACATTTCCATATTGTCGAGGCCTGGTGATGTGTGAGGTCTGAGGTCGGTCGATTGTCTCTTGATATGCAGCCAGTATCTGTTGCGCTCGTGGATCCGCCAGCGCTATCAGCGGTTTAAGAGCTTCTTTCATCGCATCCCATTCTTGAGCGCGATAGTAAATCCCTGCTAATACAAAATAGCCATCGGTATAGCCCAGTTCACCTGACTTCTGTAAAAGTACTTTTCCCTCTTCGACTTGTCCTAGATTCTTAAGCCAGACACCTAAATTGAATGCAGCCTGCGGTATTCCAGCATCTGCAGCATCTCTCCACAACTGCATCGCTAGATCTTGAGAACCTGGTAGCTCTTTGAGGTAACCCGCATAATTTGTATTCGCAGAATGATTATTGGCTTTGCGGCAAATTTCCCAATACGGAATAGCAAGTTCGACCGAGCCAGACCTGTTGTAGCAATTTGCCAATTTTTCGGCGGCTAAGAGATGTCCAGCATCTGCGGCAGGCTTAAAGAAATCTATTGCTTCTGAGTACTGAGAATCCTCATACAACAACATCCCGGCATCGAAGAGATTCTCTTGTGACTCCATGGTTGCTCCGATTCCTGTTTCTCTATTGCAGCTGTGAAATATACCTAGCCAATGTCGGCGATAGCCATCTTTACAACACTTGGACCTTGATCAGTTGGCCTAACTTCAAGTCGAATTGGGATTTGGCTCTTCATGCCCTCGACATGGCTGATGATTCCAATAACTCGTTCTTCTCGAAGATCTTCGAGGACATCCAAGACCTCCTCGAGCGTGTCATCAGAGAGCGAGCCAAATCCTTCATCGATAAAGAGAGTTCCTAGCTCGATACCGCCGTTATCGCCCTTAACTACTTCTACCAGACCTAAGGCGAGTGCAAGCGATGCGTAGAACGTCTCGCCACCAGATAGCGTCTCGGCAGGGCGTTCTTTCCCGGCGAAGTAATCCATAATTGTTATTCCAAGGCCCGCTCTTTGGGTTCTACCTTGTCTATCTTCATGCAATCTGAATTCGTACTTACCATTACTCATTCGGCGCAGATGGCGACTTGCGAACTCAAGAATCATTTCGAGTCGTTCTTGCAAAACAAAGTTGGTAAGACTTAAACCTGCGGAGTTCTTGCCTTCGACGAGTCCTTGTAATCTCAGGTAA
>WLPB01000141.1 GCA_009698975.1 Actinomycetota bacterium
AACGAGAATCCACCGATAGAAGAAGATCTTCCTGAGCAGCTGCGCATCCGTCGTGAGAAGCGCGCTAGCCTGATTGAGCGTGGAATCGAGCCATACCCAGTTGCAGTTAATCGCACGAGTTCACTCAAAGCTATTCGCGAAAAGCATGTCGGCCTCGAAGTCGATGTAGCAACCGGTGATATTCAATCGCTCGCGGGTCGAATCATCTTTAAGCGCGATACCGGAAAACTTTGTTTCGCTACCTTGCGCGAAGGCGACGGCACTGAACTTCAGGCGATGTTATCCCTGGATAAAGTTGGGCAAGATTCACTGGATGCATGGAAGAGTGATATTGATTTAGGCGACATCGTCAGCATCTCTGGCGAGATCATTACTTCAAAGCGCGGAGAGCTCTCGATTCTCGCTACCTCCTGGACGCTCGCATCTAAATCTCTTCGCCCATTGCCTAATGATCACAAACCAATGTCTGAAGAGACTCGCGTCCGTATGCGTTATGTAGATCTAATTGTCCGCCCAGAAGCTCGCGTTGCAGCTCGCATGCGTCCACAGGTGATGCGATCAATGCGCGATACATTTGCCGGATTTGAGTTTATCGAAGTTGAAACACCGATGCTACAAGTGATGCACGGTGGAGCTACTGCTCGCCCATTTAAGACTTACAGCAACGCATACGATATGGATCTCTTCATGCGTATTGCACCCGAACTCTTTCTTAAGCGATGTGTAGTTGGTGGTATCGAGCGGGTCTTCGAAATCAATAGAAACTTCCGTAATGAAGGCGCTGATTCTTCACACTCTCCCGAATTTGCAATGGTCGAGTCATATATGGCTTACGGTGATTGGCGTTCAATCGCGGATGTCACTCGAACCTTGGTTCAAAATGCAGCAATGGCGGTAGCGGGTTCGCACATTGTTACCCACGCAGATGGAAGCCAGAAAGATCTTGGCGGCACTTGGCGCGAAATTAACTTGTACGACGCCATCTCTGAGGGTGTTGGAGAAGAAGTGACCGCGCTAACCCCTATCGATACTTTGAAAAAGCACGCACAGAAGCTGGGTATGAAGATCGACCCAAAGTGGGTTACTGGCAAGCTCGCCGAAGAGATCTTTGAGCACGTTGCCCAAGATAAGTTAATCGAACCAACTTTTGTCATGGGCTACCCAGTAGATACTTCACCACTTGTACGCGCCCATCGTGAAATTCCAGGAGTTGTTGAGAAGTGGGATCTCTATGTAGATGGGTTTGAACTTGCAACTGGTTACTCCGAACTTATCGATCCGGTAATTCAACGCGATCGCCTCATTGAACAAGCTCAATTAGGCGCAAAGGGCGACCTTGAAGCGATGCAGGTAGATGAAGACTTCTTGCGTGCAATGGAATTTGGAATGCCACCAATGGGTGGAATGGGTATGGGCGTTGATCGATTGTTAATGGCGCTTACTGGACTTGGTATTCGCGAAACGATTCTGTTCCCGTTGGTAAAGCCAGAAGCTGAGTAAAGTGATTACTGTCCGCCCCGCGAGAACAAGTGATGTTAAAAACATACGACTCCTTGTTGATTCATACGCTGCCCCTGGTCAGATGCTTTCAAAAGAGACAGTCACGCTATATGAGAGCGTTCAAGAATTTTTCATCGCAGAAAATGATGGCGAATTTATTGGTTGTGGAGCTCTCCACATTCTCTGGGAAGATTTAGCTGAGGTTCGTACAGTTGCGGTATCCCAGAATTTTCATCATCAAGGCGTAGGACATAAAATTCTCGATGCGATTATTCTTCGCGCACGAGAAATTGGCGTCGAAAGAATATTTTGCTTGACTTTCCAAACTGAATTTTTTGCAAGCGTTGGCTTTGTTGAAATTCACGGAACTCCTGTCGAGGCCGATGTCTATGCAGAGCTTCTCCGTTCCTACGATGCTGGTGTTGCAGAGTTCCTCGATCTTGAGTCGGTTAAGCCCAATACCCTGGGCAATACCCGAATGCTCCTCACGCTCTAAAAGCACCGTTTTAGCCTCACAACTTCTAGCCCCCGCGGGGAATATCGCCCCCATATTTGGGGTTCTATAACCGTAACCAAGCTCGCCTCGCGTCTGACCCTAGGTCGGCGATAGGCTAGCTATCCCAGCTGGCCATCACATTTGGCCATTCCATTTTGGGAAGAGCAGAAGGAGCACGCAGATGTTTGAGCGCTTTACAGATCGAGCCCGTCGAGTCGTAGTTCTGGCTCAAGAAGAGGCACGCCTGCTCAACCATAATTACATCGGCACAGAGCACATTCTGCTCGGACTCATCCATGAAGGTGAAGGCGTTGCAGCTAAAGCTCTCGAATCTATGGGCACATCACTCGACGCTGTTCGCGCACAAGTAGAAGAGATCATCGGCCAAGGCCAGCAAGCACCTAGCGGCCACATTCCGTTTACTCCTCGAGCCAAAAAAGTTCTCGAGCTCTCACTCCGTGAAGCGCTCCAGCTTGGACACAATTACATTGGAACTGAACATATTCTTCTTGGACTTATTCGCGAAGGCGAAGGCGTAGCAGCTCAAGTTCTCGTAAAGCTTGGCGCCGACCTTAATCGTGTTCGCTCAACTGTTATTCAACTTCTCTCTGGTTATCAAGGAAAAGAGACAGTCGCACAAGGTGGACCAGCAGAAGGAACACCATCGACATCTCTCGTATTAGATCAATTCGGTCGCAACCTCACCGCTGCCGCGCGTGAAGGAAAGCTTGACCCTGTAATCGGTCGCGAACCAGAGATTGAACGCGTTATGCAGGTTCTCTCACGTCGCACAAAGAACAATCCAGTTCTTATCGGCGAGCCAGGTGTTGGAAAGACTGCAGTTGTCGAAGGTTTAGCGCAAGCAATTGCAAAGAACGATGTCCCAGAGACTTTGAAGGATAAGCAACTTTACTCACTCGACCTCGGCGCACTTGTTGCGGGTTCTCGTTACCGTGGAGATTTCGAAGAACGCCTGAAGAAGGTTCTCAAAGAGATTAAGAGCCGTGGAGATATTATTATTTTTATCGATGAGATTCACACTCTCGTCGGAGCGGGCGCTGCTGAAGGCGCAATTGATGCGGCAAGTATTCTCAAGCCGATGCTTGCACGCGGCGAGCTCCAGACAATTGGTGCAACAACTCTCGATGAGTACCGCAAGCACATCGAAAAGGATGCTGCTCTCGAGCGCCGTTTCCAACCTATTCAGGTGAAGGAGCCATCCGTAGCTCACACCATCGAAATTCTTAAAGGACTTCGCGATCGTTACGAAACCCACCACCGCGTCTCAATTACAGATGGAGCACTTGCTGCCGCTGCAAATATGGCAGATCGCTATGTCTCTGACCGCTTCCTTCCAGATAAGGCGATTGACCTCATTGATGAGGCTGGATCACGACTTCGTATTCAGCGAATGACTGCACCTATTGAGCTTCGTGAATTCGACGAGAAAATTGCAGTTGCCCGCAAGGCAAAAGAGTCAGCAATCGACGGACAAGATTTCGAAGGCGCAGCAGCGCTTCGCGATACCGAGAAGACTCTCATTCAGGAGCGTCAGGTAGCTGAGAAGAATTGGAAAGAGTCTGAGCCAGATCGCGTGACTCAGGTTGATGAAGAACTCATCGCCCAAGTTCTCTCTGCATCTAC
>WLPB01000142.1 GCA_009698975.1 Actinomycetota bacterium
GGCCATTTCATTGCCCGCCATGAAGGTGCTGTCATATTTGTGCGCCATGCGATTCCAGGTGAGATAGTCGAAGTAAAAATCACCGGGATTGAAAAGAGCTTGATCAGGGGCGATGTCATAGCAGTCATTGAAGCGAGCCCGTCGCGCGTGAAGCAACCGTGCAGATTTGCCCATGCCGGCGGATGTGGAGGTTGCGACTTCCAACATATTGATATTGATCGCCAACGAGCCCTTAAATCTGAGGTCATCGCTGAGCAATTTGCGCGCATTGCAAAGATGGAAGTTGAGGTGGAAGTTGAAGAAGTTTCTACTCCACTTCATTGGCGAACTCGCTATGCCGCTACTACATCTGCCGCCGGTGAACTCGGATTCAAAGCTGCCTCAAGTACTAAAGTGATTGCAATTGATAGTTGCCCAGTGTTAATTCCAGAGATTGATTTTCCCACTCTGCCGAGAAACGAAATTCTTGCAGGCAGAAGAGTTGATGTTGCACTCTCCACTCGAGGTGAGCGGACTGTTGGGGTCTCACAGCTGCGCAGCTCTAGAATTGAGCAGAATCATCCGATTGAAATTATTGAAGGTCGAAAAGCGATGTTCTTTGATGTTGCTACTTCATTTGGAGAGAGTTCATATCAAGTAAGTCAGGGCTCTTTTTGGCAGAGCAATATCAACGCACCTGCTGCGCTGACTGAAGCGGTACTTGAATTTGCCGATCTCGGCGAGGGTGATCATTTACTTGATCTATATGGGGGAGTCGGGCTCTTTGCAGCGGCAGCTCTACCGTTAATCGGTGAGAGCGGAAAAGTTGACATCGTCGAAGCAAGCTCTTCAGCCACGAGAGATGCTGCGCAAAACTTTAGAAGCGTCACTAATGTGGCAATCCACACCGTTGATGTTGCAAAGGCGCTTCGGAATTTTGAAAGCGCTGATGTAGTGCTGCTTGATCCACCCAGAACTGGAGCAGGAGCCGAAGTTATCGAGCGGATAGTTGCGCTGGCTCCTCGTTCAATTGTCTATATTGCCTGTGACCCCGCAGCTCTTGCGCGAGATACCGGCTACCTGCGTGCACTCGGCTTCCATCTTCACGCTATCCGAGCCTTTGATCTCTTCCCAATGACTCACCACGTCGAATCTGTTGCTTTGTTCACGGCAGATGAGGTATCTTGACGTCAAGATACTTTTAGAGAGAAGTTGCGAAGATGAGTAAGAACTCGCTCGGTTCAGCAAAGAAGTTAACAGTTTCAGGTCACGAGTATGAGATCTTCGATATCTCTACTCAGGATGGGGCAAGTGACCTTCCCTTCTCTCTCAAAATTCTTCTAGAGAACCTCTTGCGCACCGAAGATGGCGCAAACATCACAGCAGATCACATCAGAGCATTGGCGAAGTGGGATCCAGCGGTCGAGCCAGATATTGAAATTCAATTTACGCCAGCGCGCGTTGTCATGCAGGATTTCACCGGAGTGCCCTGCATCGTTGACCTGGCAACCATGCGCGAAGCAATCGTCGAGCTTGGGGGAGATGCCTCAAAGGTTAACCCGCTCGCACCCGCAGAGCTTGTTATTGATCACTCTGTCATTGCTGATGTATATGGAACGAAAGATTCGTTCGAGAAAAATACAGATATTGAGTATGAGCGAAACCGTGAACGTTATCGCTTCCTTCGTTGGGGCCAAGGCGCATTCGATGAATTTAAAGTTGTTCCACCTGGAACTGGAATTGTTCACCAAGTAAATATTGAATACTTGGCACGCGTCGTCATGACACGTACTGTCAATGGAACGCTTCGTGCATATCCAGATACAGTCGTAGGAACAGATTCTCATACAACGATGGTGAATGGACTTGGAGTTCTCGGCTGGGGCGTAGGCGGTATCGAGGCAGAGGCTGCACTTCTTGGTCAGCCGGTCTCAATGTTGATTCCACGAGTAGTTGGATTCAAACTCAATGGCGCGCTTCCAGTTGGAACAACTGCAACTGATATGGCTCTCGTCATCACTGAAATGCTTCGTAAACACGGTGTTGTCGGTAAGTTCGTTGAATTCTATGGTCCCGGTGTTTCGGCAGTTCCGATGGCAAATAGAACGACAATTGGAAATATGTCGCCAGAGTACGGATCAACTTGTGCAATTTTTCCAATTGATGATGAGACGCTTCGTTACTTGCGCCTTACTGGTCGCACAGAAGAGCAAGTGGCCCTCGTTGAGCAATATACAAAAGCGCAGGGAATGTGGTTCGACCCAACTGCTTCTCCTCGATACTCCGAACATATCGAGCTTGATCTTTCAACCGTTGTTCCATCTATTGCCGGCCCAAAGCGCCCGCAAGACCGTATCTCGCTCTCAGAATCAAAGTCGAAGTTTGCTGAGATTCTTCCAAGCTACTTATCCGAGAAGACTGGAAAGCAGGCTTACCCAGTTGCTGTCGGTGCCAAAGATACAACTATTAAAAATGGCGATGTAGTCATTGCATCAATTACTTCATGCACAAATACCTCTAATCCATCAGTCATGATTGGCGCTGCCCTGCTCGCCAAGAAGGCGGTAGAGAAGGGGCTTAGCTCTAAGCCGTGGGTAAAGACGACTCTCGCTCCTGGCTCTAAAGTTGTGACTGATTATTACGATCGCTCTGGACTTACTCCATATATGGAAGCGCTCGGCTTTAATCTTGTGGGCTACGGTTGCGTGACATGTATCGGAAACTCAGGTCCATTGCCTATTGAGATCAGTAAGTCAGTGAACGAACATGACCTCGCAGTCACTGCCGTCCTATCCGGCAACCGAAACTTTGAAGGACGCATTAGTCCAGATGTGAAGATGAACTATTTGGCATCACCTCCACTCGTAGTTGCCTATGCACTCGCCGGAACAATGAATCACGATTTCGAAGTTGATTCACTCGGCGATGACAAGAATGGCAATCCAGTTCTCCTCAAAGATATCTGGCCAAGTGCCCAAGAGATTCAGGAAGTTATCGACTCTTCTATCTCATCTGAGATGTTTACCAAAGACTACGCCTCTGTCTTTGACGGAGATCACCGATGGAAATCTCTGGACACCCCAACTGGAAATACCTTCGAGTGGGATCCACAATCCACATATGTTCGCAAGCCTCCGTATTTTGATGGCATGCCTGCCGAACCAACACCAGTTCGTGACATTTCAGGTGCACGAGTTCTAGCTGTTCTTGGCGACTCTGTAACAACGGACCACATTTCACCGGCCGGAAATATCAAGGCAGATTCTCCAGCAGGAAAGTATCTTGAAGCCCATGGCGTTGATCGCAAAGATTTCAACTCATATGGTTCTCGTCGCGGAAATCACGAAGTGATGATTCGTGGAACTTTCGCAAATATTCGTCTCAAGAATCTTCTGCTCGATGGCGTTGAAGGTGGATTTACTCGAAACTTTATGAGCAATGGAGATCACAGCACAATTTATGATGCATCAGTTGCCTATCAAAGCGCTGGAGTTCCGCTCGTTATTCTTGCAGGTAAAGAATACGGATCAGGATCTTCTCGTGACTGGGCAGCAAAGGGAACGGCGCTGCTTGGAGTACGTGCGGTCATCGCCGAATCTTTTGAAAGAATTCATCGCTCAAACTTGATTGGTATGGGAGTTCTACCC
>WLPB01000143.1 GCA_009698975.1 Actinomycetota bacterium
AAAAAGAAAGTTTGATTCATTAGGCAGGTTCTTCGATGAATTATGGAACTGCTCAATCCAATTATCTTAACCATCTGCGGATAGAACGTGGGCTCTCAGAAAATACTCTTAATTCGTATGCAAGAGATTTGGGAAAGTTTGGGTTCTTTTTAGAATCTAAGAATATTGATTTTAAGGCTATCAACGAGAGCGAAATATCTGACTTTCACATTCTTCTCAAGAAGGAGAAGCTAAGTCTGAGTTCAATCAATCGATGCATCTCCGCTCTTAAGGGATTCTTCAAGTACTGCAATCTTGAATACTCAATTCTGAATCCGCTGACAGATGTTTCCAGTGCAAAATTGCCCCGCAAGTTGCCTAAAGCGCTGAGCATCGACCAAATAAGTGCGCTCATCGCTGCAGCGAAACGAGAGGGAGATGCTGCCTCACTCCGCGACACTGTGATTCTGGAATTTCTCTATTCAACTGGAGCTCGCGTAAGTGAAGTGATTGGAATTAATCTTTCAGACATTTCAATAGATCGCATTGGGGATCAAGAAGTATCAGTCATAAAGTTGCGAGGTAAGGGATCTAAGGAGCGCATCGTGCCTCTGGGAAAATATGCGATTTCCGCACTGGATGATTATCAAGTTCGCATGAGACCCGCACTTGCCAGTAAGAATCCGAAGGGCGAACCCGCATTATTTCTTAACAACAGAGGTAAGCGACTATCCAGACAAAGTGCTTGGCAAGCGGTTTTGAATGCCGCAAAGATTGCTGGTCTGGAAGGAAAAGTTTCACCGCATGTTTTTAGACATTCATATGCAACTCATTTGTTGGACGGGGGAGCAGATATACGAGTTGTTCAGGAGTTATTAGGTCATAGTTCAGTCACTACGACACAGATTTACACTCTGATTACGATTGATAAAGTACGTGAAAGTTACAGTTCAGCGCACCCTAGAGCGCGATAATTAAATTCCGCGTAAGCGACGTGCAAGAATGCTTTGATCGCCTTTGGCTTCTAAATCAGCGATGATGACAGCAATTGATTCGCGAACAATACGTCCTCGATCAACAGCCAGCCCTAAATCTCCACGAAGCATTAATCGAGCTTGGTCTAAATCAAAGAGTTCATCAGTTGATAAGTAGACGGTAATTTTTTCTTCATGAAGTTCGCGTCCCGAAGGTGACTTCTCTGCTGCAGTAACGCGACGACGAGAGATTGTGCGCACACCTTTTTTGCTCTTTGGAGCCGATGTACCAATTGCTGGGGCAGGAGTCGCGATAGGAGCTGCAGCAGTTTCGGCCACTTGGCGAACAGCGCTGAGTGCTGGTGTATTTGCTCTAAATAGTTCGTCTGCTCCTGGCAAGCTAGCTCTACGTGTCATCGTGCGCCTCCTCGTGCGATTAGTTCTCGTGCAAGGCGTCGATATGACTGAGCCCCACCGGATGATGATGCATATGAAGTAATTGGCTCTCCTGCAACTGTTGTCTCAGAAAAACGAATAGTTTTCGCGATAATTGTTTCAAATACATCCTCAGGATATTTTTCAAGAATTGCTGTCAGAACTTCACGATTATGCAGAGTCTTTCGATCATACATAGTCGCAAGAATTCCAATAAGTTTTAGATCGGGATTGAGGAAACTACGAACTTTATCAATGTTGCCCTTGAGCTCAATAAAGCCATGTAAAGCAAAGTATTCACATTGCAGGGGAACGATCACTTCATCAGAGGCAACGAGTGCGTTAATTGTTAGCTGTCCCATGGTTGGTTGGCAATCAATAAGAATGACGTCATATTCTGAACGAAGTCGCGCGAGCGCTCTCTTCAAATACTGCTGACCACCAATTTCGGCGCCGAGTGTTGTTTCGGCAGTTCCTAGATCTCTGTTAGCTGGAAGAAAATCTAAATTCGCAACGGATGATTTCAAGACAATGTCATCAATGTTTGCATCAGGTGTCATGAGTGCGTAATACACAGTGTTCTCAAGTGGAAGGCTATGCGCGTTAACGCCGAGTCCTAGCGATAGACCGCCTTGTGGATCGAAATCCACGAGGAGTACTCGACGTCCAAGTTCGGCAAGTGCTGCGCCAAGATTGATTGTTGAAGTTGTTTTTCCAACTCCACCCTTTTGATTAAAGATAGAGACTACTTTTGCATCGCCATGCTCAGTGATAGGAGCAGGGATAGGAAAATTCTGGGGTTCAGATCCAAGGAGGTTGGCGGTAGTTGCCACGTCATCATCAAATGTCGATTTAGCGTTCAAGCGAGAAACCTCTTTTCGTTGTTGGCGACTCTACGCGTAATGCGCAGCGTTCTGCAAGTAACGAAGTAGTGTTCGCACGTGGAAAATACTCTGACTCCGGTTGATTCTCCGGTTCACACGCCTGAAGATTCGGCGCCCGATAAGGGTTTTAACGTCCACCTGACTAACTTTGATGGGCCATTTGACCTGCTCCTTCAACTCATTTCCCGGCACAAAATGGATATCACCGAAGTCTCTCTGAGCTTGGTGACCGATGAATTCATCTCATTTATCCGCAGGCTCGAGGAGTCCGGTGAAGGCTGGATGCTCGATCAAGCCACAGAATTCCTCGTAATCGCGGCAACCTTGCTCGACCTGAAAGCCGCCCGACTTCTGCCCAGTGGAGAGATTGAAGATGAGGAGGATCTCGCCCTTCTCGAGGCTCGAGACATCCTCTTCGCTCGATTGCTTCAATACCGAGCCTTCAAGGAGATCGCAGCCTCTTTCCAGGAATCTATATTGGCCGCCGATAAATCTTTCCCTCGCGTGGTCGCCCTAGACCCAGCGCTAGCTAGTCTTCTGCCTGAGGTATTGATCGGAGTGGGTGCTCAGCGCTTTGCTGCGATTGCTGAGCGCGTTCTCACGCCTAAGGCGCCGCCTGTAGTGGCAGTTGAGCACTTACATAGCGCATTGGTCAGCGTGGCCGAGGAGTCAAAGCTCGTCGTCGAGGCGCTGCGTAAATCTAGAACCCTCTCTTTTCGCAACCTTATTCAAGGAGCAGACTCAACGCTGGTGGTCGTGGCTAGATTCTTGGCGTTGCTGGACCTCTATCGCCAAGGAGCTCTGAGGTTTGAGCAGGTGATTGCACTGGGAGAGCTCCAGGTTTCATGGGTAGGTTCAGATGAGGGCGAAATCCTGGCAACAGATGAGTTTGATATACCGGTAATCGTTGAAAACGAGACAGATGAGGATAAAAATGTCTAATCCAGAGGTTGAGAGCCAAGAGCAGCTTTCCCATGTCTTTGATCCAGCAGCCCTAGCTCGCTCTATTGAAGCGATTTTGATGGTTGTTGATGAGCCGGTCACTGAGTTAACTCTGGCATCAGTCCTGGAAGTGACAGTAGACCAGGTTGTCGATGCTCTTGAGCGTTTAGTTCCCAGCTATGAGGACCGCGGATTTAGCCTCAAAGCAATTAATGGAGGCTGGCGCTTCTATAGCCACCCAGATTGCAGCGCGGTAGTGGAGAAGTTCGTCCTTGATGGGCAGCAGAACCGACTTACGCAGGCCGCCCTAGAGACTTTGGCGGTGATTGCCTATCGCCAGCCGGTTTCTCGCGCACGTGTATCAGCGATCCGAGGCGTCAATGTAGAAGCGGTCATGA
>WLPB01000144.1 GCA_009698975.1 Actinomycetota bacterium
CCAAGGTCGAAGTATTTGCCTGCGCACCAAGTGCTTCATACAAATCCCGCGCAGTCTCACAGAGCGCCAAAGATTCGGCATGATCCCCGCGATTAAATGAGCGATAACTCAATTGAATTAACGCATCAACTTTCTCTTCACCATCACAATTCGAAGCCAAATCCCAAAGCTCGGCCTCTAACTTCTCATCCTCGTTCTTCATCGCACCTCTTTCATCTCGCCCGTATACCAATCGCGGATCCCGCTCCAATCACATTTCGAACATCCAATACTTGGCGATTCATCACTCATCACACATCCGCCTGAAATGTTTTTACTGAAATCAAATTCTTCACTTGGCAAGCCATAAATAATTTCTTGCAGCGTTCCAACCGCACCGCATTTATCGCAAGCTACCTTTTTTAACTCCGCCTTCAATCCCACTCAACACCTCCAACTTTCTTTCTCCAGATCGCCCAATCGACCTAGGACCGCTAAACCTATTTACCCCCACTGACATTGGGAGATGAGCCTGAGGATCAGCGGATTTGAGCGTGATTCTGACTGAAGCAATAGGTCTGAAACGGATATTGAAATACAATCGATAGGTGAAGTTAATACGCAAGCATTCACTAACTGCTTTGCTCCTTATTTCAAGCAATTTACTTTTCATCTCTCCTGCAAGTGCAGCAACCACTTATTCATTCACTAATGCTTCTGCTACCGGAAGAACGGGCCCAACGCAGGCGCAGATAAATACAGCTTATGGTTCAAGTAACTTATCTGGATTAGTAACTATCAATACGCAAGGAATTCAAGAATGGACAGTGCCAGCAACAGGAACTTATTCGATCTCATTAGCCGGAGCCAAAGGTGGCGGATCTAATGGAGGAAAGGGTGCGAGATTATCTGGCGATTTTGAATTAACTCAAGGACAAGTTTTGAAGATTTTAGTTGGGCAAATGGGAATTTCATATGGTTCTAATACCTACAGTGGCGGTGGCGGTGGTGGAAGTTTTGTTTGGTTGTCCAGCAGCACAGCTGAACCTTTAATTGCAGCAGGAGGTGGCGGTGGACAAGGTGGCTTTGGTAGATCAGGTGTTAACGCGTCAATTACAACCGCGGGTACTTCCGGGACACCTGGTGCTGCCGACACTTTCGGTACTTGGGCTGGTGCTGGCGGTACTTCAGGGAGTGCTGGTCAAACTTATGATTACACTTCAAATTCATGGGATGCAGCAGCCGGTGCGGGATGGAAAGCAAATTCAACAACTGCAACTCAATACTCTGGACTAAACCAAAATTTTGCTTATCGTCCATTAAATGGCGGCATGGGTGGTTTAACTTTTAGTGCGAATGGAGATAATTCCGGTGGGTTTGGTGGTGGCGGTGGTGGTGGCGGTGATGGAGCCTCAACACAATCAGTTGGCGCGGGCGGCGGCGGATACTCAGGCGGCGGAAATGGATCAAACGACAGTAGCGGGGACAGAGGTGCCGGAGGAGGTGGAGGTTCTTATAACTCTGGAACAAATCAAACTAGTACTGCAGGCTCAAACTCGAGTCATGGTTATGTGACAATATCTGTATCGTCAACGCCAGATATCACAGCCCCAACTTTCACTTCATCTTCAACATTCTCTGCTGCAGAGAACATCGCAACTTCAGCTACCGCAGCAACTATTCGAGTGTCCGAATCTGCAACGGTGACAATATCTTATGGCGCTGATGCTGCAAGATTTAACATCACAAGGACTGAAACTAATACTGCAATCATTAAGTTCAACGCTTCACCCGACTTTGAAGCCCCGGCCGATGTCGGTGGCAACAACGTCTATGAGATAACTCTGACCGCAACCGACACTGCTCTCAATGCCGGGACGCAATCAATCACAATCACCGTAACAAATGTTGTTGATACCTCATCCTTTAATTCACTTTCACTCGCTGGTTCTGCAACTACTGCCGCCTTTCGATCAGTTGTAGTCATCACTGCGAATGTCACAGTTGCATCAAGGGTTACATTCAGAGTCAATGGCATAGTTCTTCCTGGTTGCAAAAACAAACTAGCTAGCGGATCTGGTTCCAGCTTCTCAGTGACCTGCAGTTGGCGCCCATCAAACCGCGGCACCGTCGCATTAACCGCAGCAGCCACACCAACCGGTGCTGGCATCAGCAGCACGACATCAAATCCGGTAAGCATCATGGTCGGGAATCGCACCGGGGCTAGGTAGAAGTTACTTCTACTAGAATTGAACTATGCAGGTTCATGGAAAGTTGTGGCTAAGAAGAAAAATTGCGTTTTTCTTGTTTATTTCCTCATTCAGCATGGCACTAGGTTCCCCAGCAATTGCTTCAACTTATACCGAAACTTTTGGAGCCTCTTGTTTTACCCTCTCTACTGGAATCACCATTACCTACAATGGGAATAATTTGACTTCATCAGGTGTGGCTCGTTATTCATCAGAGTATGCGGGTATGGGAGCTATGGCTGGGTGCGGAGTAACCCTTCAAAGTATCACTGCGAATGTAGTAACAACTTTTCCTAGTGCCACTAGACCATCTTCCGTATCTTTAAATGCAGCTGCAGTGAACGGAACTCAAACAGTAATTATAAATTACAGTGATGGATCAACGGCAAACTGGTTAATCCCAGATACAGTAAATCCTAGTTATCCGAACTACGTTGGAAATTTCACTTTTACTGGTAATGGAAAAGCAATCGTAAGTCTGCTTTTTACACCGGCTAACAATCCGGACTACTGGATTTTCGATAATCTAAGTTGGACTGTTGCCACCCCCGACACCACAGCCCCAACCTTCACTTCATCCTCCTCATTCTCTGCAGCAGAGAACATTGCAACATCTGCAACCGCAGCAACTATCCAAGTCTCTGAATCAGCAACCGTAACAATCTCATCAGGCGCAGATGCTGCGCGCTTTAACATCACAAGGACTGAAACTAATACTGCAATCATTAAATTCAACGCCTCACCTGACTTCGAAGCACCGGCCGATGTCGGCGGCAATAACGTCTACGAGATAACACTTACGGCAACTGATGATGCGGCCAATGCTGGAACACAATCGATAACTATCACTGTTACCAATGTCGTTGATACTTCATCCTTTAACTCACTTTCACTAGCTGGCTCGGCAACCACTGCAGCCTTCCGAACGGCAGTAGTAATAACAGCAAATGTCACAGTTGCATCGCGAGTAACTTTCAAAGTCAATGGCAAAATCTTGCCTGGATGCAAAAATAAATCGACGAGTGGAAGCTCTCCAAATATTATTGCGACCTGCACGTGGAAGCCTTCAATCCGTGGAAATGTTTCACTAACTGCAGGTGCCGTGCCAAATGGCGCAGGAATATCGAGCGTAACTTCCACACCGGTAAGCATCATGGTTGGGAATCGCACCGGGAGCCGCTAGGCCTAAATTGGAGATTGAAATACAATTTATCCGTGAAGGGGATACGCAGGCATTTACTGACAGCGCTGCTACTTCTTTCAAGCAATTTTCTTTTCATTCAACCTGCGCAAGCAGCGCTTTATGATTTTACTTCTCATACTTTTACTAACTGCTCTACAGCCGGATCCGCTGGGCC
>WLPB01000145.1 GCA_009698975.1 Actinomycetota bacterium
GCATCGATTGCAAATGTACCTGCTGGAAGTGTTGAGAGAACTGACATGTTTTTCCTTTGCTAAGAGTGATTTTTCGGGCCTGAGCGAAGCGCTCTATGGCACAGCCCTACTCTAGAGCAATTTAGTTGAAATTTCAACTAAATACCTCACCCCAAGCTCGGTGAGAATCCCCGCGTAAAAGTGGCTAAACTTTCAATGTATTCAACCCAAGCAAAGGATTATCAAATGCAAGAATCAGGCAAATGCCCAGTCGCTCACGGCGCAATGACAACAGTCAGCCAAACAAATCTCCACTGGTGGCCGAACGCCCTCAATCTCGACATCTTGCATCAACACGATACGAAGACCAATCCACTTGGCGCGGATTTCAATTATCACGAAGAGTTAAAGAAGCTCGATATCCCAGCGCTGAAGAAAGATCTGCACGCCTTGATGACGGATTCGCAAGATTGGTGGCCTGCAGATTGGGGTCACTACGGTGGCCTATTTATTCGTCTGACCTGGCATGCTGCAGGTTCTTATCGCACAGCGGATGGTCGTGGCGGCGCCGGCACTGGCAACCAAAGATTTGCGCCACTGAACTCTTGGCCTGATAACGGAAACCTGGATAAAGCTCGTCGCCTGTTATGGCCAATCAAAAAGAAGTACGGTAACAAAGTGAGCTGGGCTGATTTGCTCGCATATGCCGGAACCATTGCCTACGAAGATATGGGACTAAAGACTTTTGGTTTTGCATTCGGTCGCGCAGACATCTGGGCGCCAGAGAGTGATATCTATTGGGGCAGCGAGAATGAATTCTTAGCTCCTTCCGAGTCACGATATTCCGATCTTGGTGATGCATCAACACTTGAGAATCCACTTGCTGCAACACACATGGGGCTGATTTATGTAAACCCAGAAGGTGTGAACGGAAAACCTGATCCACTTAAAACAGCGGCACATGTTCGCGAGACTTTTGCGCGTATGGCGATGAATGATGAAGAGACTGTTGCACTTACTGCAGGTGGACACACAGTCGGTAAGGCCCACGGCAATGGCAAGGCTGAGAACAATGGGCCAGCTCCAGAGGGTGCTCCCATTGAAGAAGCTGGCCTTGGTTGGATGAACCACACCACGCGCTCAATCGGGCGCAATACAGTGACTTCAGGTATCGAAGGCGCTTGGACGACAAAGCCAACACAATGGGATAACGGTTACTTTGAGATGTTGCTTAACCATGAGTGGGAGCTGACAAAGTCCCCCGCTGGTGCACATCAATGGGAGCCCATCAACATTAAGGAAGAAGATAAGCCGGTCGATGTTGAGGATCCGACAAAGCGCTACAACCCGATGATGACTGATGCCGATATGGCGATGAAGGTAGACCCTGCATACCGAGTTATCTCGGAGAAGTTCTATGCAAACCCAGATTATTTCAGTGAAGTCTTCGCTCGCGCCTGGTTCAAACTTACCCACCGCGACCTCGGACCAAAGGCTCGCTATGTTGGGCCTGATGTTCCTGCGGAAGATTTGATTTGGCAAGATCCGATTCCAGCTGGAAACTCAAAGTACAACGTTGAAGATGTGAAGGCGAAGATTGCTGCCACAGATTTGACTGTTGCAGAACTTGTTACGACCGCTTGGGACAGTGCTCGCACATTCCGCGGATCAGATAAGCGAGGCGGAGCAAATGGTTCTCGCATTCGTCTTGCACCACAGAAGGATTGGGCTGGTAACGAACCTGCTCGTTTGAGTCGCGTCCTTTCAGTTCTCCAACCTATTGCAGATTCAGCTGGTGCATCACTTGCTGATGTCATCGTCCTGGCAGGAAGCGTTGGTATTGAAAAAGCTGCGAAGCAGGCCGGAGTCACTCTGACAGTTCCATTTGCACCAGGTCGCGGCGACGCAACGACTGAGCAGACCGATGCACTTTCATTTGCACCTCTCGAGCCAATTCATGATGGCTTCCGCAATTATTTGCAGAAGGACTATGCAGTCAGCCCAGAAGAACTGCTGCTCGATCGCGCGCAATTGATGGGCCTCACAGGACCAGAGATGACCGTGCTACTCGGTGGATTACGTGTACTTGGCAGCAACTTTGGCGGTAGCAAGCACGGAGTCTTCACTGATCGCGTTGGCGCATTAACAAATGACTTCTTCGTCAATCTGACGGATATGAAGTATGTCTGGGAGCCTGCCGGAGAGAACCTTTATAACCTGCGCAACCGAGCAACCGGAGAGGTTACATTCACAGCTACTCGCGCAGACCTGGTCTTCGGTTCTAACTCAATCTTGCGCGCATATGCTGAGGTGTATGCCCAGGACGATAACCAGACCAAGTTTGTCAACGATTTTGTCGCTGCTTGGACAAAGGTAATGAACGCAGATCGTTTCGACCTTACGCTTTGACAGCAACTTTCTTTGGCTTCTTGAAGAAGAGGTAAGAGACGGCCGCAACAAATAGTGTGTATCCAATTGCTTGGAGCACTGAAGGTGTTGGCGTGAAGTTCAGTAGACCCTTGAGGATTGATCCAAGAATTGACTCTTTGCCGATGATCGATGAGATGTCATATAACTTATTGGCATCGCCTGGGATGAGACCGATCTCTTGGAACTCATGAATTCCATAGGAGAACATTCCTGCTGCCACAAAAATTAGTGCAATGCCGCTATAGCGGAAGAACTTGGCAAGATTAAGTTTGAGTGCACCTAAGTACAGCAACCAGCCTGCAATGATAGAAACAAAGAGTCCAAGGAAGGTTCCAGTTACAGTGAGCAGAGCATCTTGTGATGCCATTGCGCCATTCCAAATAAAGATTGCAGTCTCAAGTCCTTCGCGACCAACAGCGAAGAATGCGAGCGCAAAGAGTGAAGCCGCACCGGTAGCAAGCGCACGATCAATTGAACCTTCTAGCTCTGCTTTGAGGAATCGTGCTTTCTTGCCAAGCCATACGACCATCCATGTAATCAAAGCTGCGGCAACGAATGAGAGGGTTCCGGCAACGAGGGGTTCGGAATCACCCTCGAGATGAACTGATGAAATTGTGAAGAAGGACCCAAGGGCGATAGAGAGCGCGACCGCGGTAGCAACGCCCCACCAGATGACTCGCGTCTTATCTGCCTGATTAATCTTCTTTAGGTAGGCAATCAAGATTCCGACAACAAGTGCCGCCTCAAGACCCTCACGGAGACCAATCAAGAAATTCGCTAGCATCGAGTGTGCCCTTCGATTTACGCAACACTGTTGTTGCTTAATTAGCCTAGCACCGCTCGCTGGAGGCGCACAACTTGAAGATGGGCCTTACTGAAGTGTTTTAAGTAACCCTGTGACGGCAGATTCGACCATCTCCAGGACCGATCTATAGGCGGGAGCCTCATTACCCCACGGATCTGGAACCTCATCTGAGGTGGCTGCAGGGTCGAATGCGCGCAGCATCGCCACCTTCTGATGATCCTGCGGGTCGCTGGAAAGGGCCAATATATTCGCGTAATTGCTCTTATCCATCGCCAGGATTAAGTCCAGTGATGCGAAAGATTCGGCGTTGAATTGACGAGCGCTATGGTCATGGCTGTAACCAGCGCTCTGCCA
>WLPB01000146.1 GCA_009698975.1 Actinomycetota bacterium
CATCTCTGTCTCTGATGGAATTTCTATGGGCCATGAAGGAATGCACTTCTCATTAGTTTCACGCGAAGTGATTGCAGATTCCGTAGAGACAGTAATGCAGGCAGAACGTCTTGATGGAATGGTGATGTTTGCAGGATGCGATAAATCTTTGCCGGGAATGATGATGGCAGCCGCACGTCTTGATGTTGCTGCTGTATTTGTCTACGCCGGCTCAACTCTGCCAGGTCAGGTTGATGGAAAAGATGTCACGATCATTGATGCATTTGAAGCGGTCGGTGCATGTGCTCGCGGATTAATCACAAAAGAGCGTGTTGATGAAATCGAGCGAGCAATCTGCCCAGGAGAAGGTGCATGCGGAGGTATGTATACCGCTAATACGATGGCGACAGTTGCTGAAGCAATTGGGCTATCACTTCCGGGATCTGCAGCTCCTCCTGCTGTCGATCGACGTCGCGATACTTATGCAGTCGCATCAGGTGCTGCAGTTGTTAACCTGATTGCAAAGGGAATTACAACGCGAGATATTTTGACAAAGAAGGCATTTGAAAATGCGATTACCGCAGTCATGGCTCTTGGTGGTTCTACCAACGCAGTTCTACACCTTCTTGCAATGGCACACGAGGCAGAAGTTGATTTAACTCTCGAAGATTTCCACCGCATTGGTTCCAAGGTTCCGCTATTAGGAGACCTCAAGCCATTCGGTAAATTTGTGATGTCAGATGTTGATCGAGTCGGTGGCATTCCGGTTGTACTTCGGATGTTGCTCGATGCTGGTTTCCTACATGGCGATTGCTTAACGGTTACTGGAAAGACGATGGCTGAAAATCTTGCCGACATTAATCCACCACTTGCCGATGGTGAAGTTCTGCATCCAATCGCGAAACCGCTATCAACCGATGTCGGCATCACGATTCTTGGTGGTTCACTTGCCGCAGATGGTGCAGTATGTAAAACAGCCGGAATTGGAATAACGACCTTTGAAGGTCCCGCACGTGTCTTTGAACGCGAGCAGGCAGCGATGGATGCACTCGAAAACGGAACTATTCAAGCGGGCGATGTTGTGGTCATCCGATACGAAGGTCCAAAGGGTGGACCTGGAATGCGCGAGATGTTAATGATCACTGGTGCAATCAAGGGAGCAGGGTTAGGTAAATCAACACTTCTAATAACCGATGGTCGCTTCTCTGGTGGATCGACAGGTCTCTGTGTTGGACATGTTGCACCCGAGGCGGTTGATGGCGGGCCAATCGCATTTATCAAAGATGGCGATCTCATCCGAATCGATATCCCTACGCGAAAGCTTGATTTGCTGGTAGATCCTTCCGAGCTAGAGGCCAGAAAGAGTGGATGGAAGCCGCTTTCACATAAGTACTCCCGAGGTGTTCTGCATAAGTACTCAAAGCTTGTGGGCTCAGCTTCCAAGGGCGCTGTCTGCGACTAAGTACGCCGAAGTAGTTCCAATTATTGAGATGTGCATCTCATCTCTTGACGCACCGCCTCCGCTACGGGAGAATACGGGTATGCGTACATCTATCGTCTCAGTGGTGGTGATTCGATAGCGCATGCCTTCATGTCATGCGCGCCCTCAGATAACTGAGGGTTTTTTCATTTAACAAAGTTTTAGAGAGCGACGAACGGAAAGGAGCAAGAAGATGGCAACACAGCATGTTCCAACAGCGAACGGCACAGCGATGAGCGGAGCTACTTCATTGGTGAAAAGCCTTGAAGCTGCTGGCGTCGATGTGATGTTCGGTCTGCCTGGTGGCGCGATTCTTCCTGCTTACGATCCAATCTTTGACTCAACTATTCGCCATATCTTGGTTCGCCACGAACAAGGAGCGGGCCATGCCGCAACTGGTTATGCCCAAGTTACTGGTCGCGCCGGTGTCTGCATTGCAACATCTGGACCAGGTGCAACAAACCTCGTAACACCGTTGATGGATGCACAGATGGATTCAGTTCCAGTCGTTGCAATCACAGGTCAGGTGCCATCTGCTGCAATCGGAACAGATGCATTTCAGGAAGCTGATATCCGTGGCATCACAATGCCATTTACAAAGCACAACTTCCTTATTACTAAGGCTGCCGATATCCCACGCGCAATTGCCGAGGCTTTTCATATTGCAACATCAGGTCGTCCAGGTCCAGTTCTGGTAGATATTGCAAAAGATGCTTTGCAGACTCAGACAACTTTCGAGTGGCCATCTTCAATCGAGCTTGCAGGATATAACCCAAAGATCAAGCCCGATAGCCAATCAATCACTGATGCTGCAGCTCTCATCGCGCAATCAAAGAAGCCAGTCTTCTATGTTGGTGGCGGAGTAATAAAAGCGAATGCATCTAAGGAACTTGCCCAACTGGTCGAGATTTTAGGCGCACCAGTTGTTACAACTTTGATGGCACGTGGTGCATTCCCGGATTCACACCCACTTCACCTTGGAATGCCAGGTATGCACGGAACTGTTGCTGCAGTTACAGCGCTACAGAAGGCTGATCTTCTTATTACTTTGGGCGCACGCTTTGATGATCGCGTCACCGGCAAACTCTCAACATTTGCCGTTAATGCCAAGATTATCCATGCAGATATCGACCCTGCAGAAATTCACAAAAATAAGTTTGCTGATGTTCCAGTTGTGGGGGATCTACGCGAAACTATTACAGCGCTCATTCCCGCGCTCAAGGCGGCTCTTGCGAAGAACCAACCTGACTTAGCTCCGTGGAATGCTTCCATGCAAAAGCTCAAGACGAGCTATCCATTGGGATACGTACTTCCAGATGATGGATCACTATCTCCTCAACTCGTTATCGAGCGGATTGGAAAAATTTCTGGCAGCGACACAATTTTTACATCAGGCGTTGGCCAACATCAGATGTGGGCCTCACAATTTATTTCATACGAGCATCCACGTACATGGCTAAATTCAGGCGGCGCAGGCACGATGGGTTACGGCGTTCCCGCTGCAATGGGCGCAAAGGTGGCCGCACCTGACACAACAGTCTGGGCAATCGATGGAGATGGTTGTTTCCAGATGACCAACCAAGAACTCGTGACTTGTGCACTGAACAATATTCCAATTAAGGTTGCAATTATCAATAACGAATCACTCGGAATGGTCCGCCAGTGGCAGACCCTCTTCTATGAAGGTCGTTACTCAAATACCAGCCTTGATTCAAAGCGTGTTCCAAACTTTCCACTTCTTGCTGAAGCAATGGGTTGCGTTGGTCTTTCATGTGAGCGACCAGAAGATCTTGATGCAACAATTGAAAAAGCGATGTCAATCAACGATCAACCAGTTGTTGTTGATTTCCGTGTTCATCGTGATGCAATGGTCTGGCCGATGGTTGCCGCCGGTACTTCAAATGATGACATCATGATTGCCCGCGCTACCGCGCCTGACTGGGATTCACAGGAGCTCTAATGTCTATTCATACACTCGAAGTTCTCGTCGAAAACGAACCAGGCGTACTTGCCCGGGTTTCAGGACTTTTTGCCCGCCGCGCGTACAACATCGATACATTGGTTGTTGGACCAACAGCTAACCCAGAAATTTCGAAGA
>WLPB01000147.1 GCA_009698975.1 Actinomycetota bacterium
AGAGAGCCTGGTATGGCTTATCTGCGCGTTCTTCAGTCAGTCGCTTATGTTCATCGAGGCAACGTATCGCCCAGTTGTGGGTGCGCTCCATGGCAAGCTCTTGATAAGGGCGGGTGTTGTGTAGCGTCGTGCACTCATCGAATGCAAACATGATGTCTGCGCCGATTTTATGTTGAATCTGCATTGAAATCTCTGCGGTGAATCGGTGCATCGATCCATCGAGGTGAGATTTAAATGTCACACCATCATCATCAACATGGGCCAGGCGTTCCTTATTGCCCGCAATCACCTGATCGGAACGAAAAGTTTGCGCATCCATTGCTAGAACTTTTTTGAAACCTACACCGAGTGAGAGAACTTGAAATCCGCCGCTATCGGTAAAGGTTGGCTTATTCCAATTCATAAATTTTCCGAGTCCGCCTGCTTCATCAAGCACATCTGGACCTGGCTGTAGATACAAGTGATAAGCATTCGATAACAAGGCCTGTGCGCCAAGTTCTTCCATTGCTTCAGGCAGTACTGATTTAACAGTCGCCTTTGTGCCCACCGGAATAAATGCAGGAGTCTGCACAACGCCATGTGGCGTTATAAGGCGACCGGCGCGAGCAAGTCCTTTTTCGGGTGCGTGCTCGATTTCAAAGGAGAATGTCATGAAAGTTTCATCACCAGATTCGAACGCGCTCAGATGGATCAAGCCATAACTTATCGCTTGGGGTTACTGCAAAAGCTTCATAAAAAGCGTCCAGGTTTCGCACTACTTGATTGCAGCGGAACTCATTGGGGGAGTGCGGATCAATTGCGATACGACGCTTGGTCTCTTCTGGTCTGTTCTTGCCTCGCCACGCTTGGGCAAATGCATAGAAGAAGCGTTGTTCGCCAGTAAGTCCATCGATGATCGGTGCAGTCGATGCACCCAATGAGATTTTGTAGGCTTTAAAAGCTATCTCGAGCCCTGATAGATCGCCGATATTTTCGCCGACAGTAAATGCACCGTTGACATGGGTATCGGGAGTTGATGCGGGGTAGAGCACGTCATATTGAGCGATGAGCTGTGCTGTGAGAACCTCAAAGGCGCTGCGATCTTCTTCGCTCCACCAATCGACAAGGTTGCCATCTCCATCATATTTCGAGCCTTGATCGTCAAAGCCATGGCCAATCTCATGGCCAATGATTGCTCCAATCGCACCGTAGTTAACAGCTGAGTCAGCAGCGAGATTGAAAAAAGGAGGTTGCAGGATTGCGGCGGGAAAGGCAATCTCGTTCATTACTGGCATGTAATAGGCGTTAACCGTTTGTGGGGTGATGAGCCACTCATCGCGATCAACCGGCTGGCCAAGCTTTGCTACCGCATAAGCATGACCGAATTCAGAGATGCGGCGAAGGTTACCGATCAAGTCATCGCGATCAATCTGTAAAGTCGAGTAATCACGCCACTTATCTGGATATCCAATCTTCGCTTTAAATTTAGAGAGCTTCTGTAACGCCTTTGCCTTTGTGGCCTCTGTCATCCAAGGAAGTTCGCTGATGCTCATGCGATATGCCTCAATCAGGTTATCGACCAGCGCCAGCATCGCAATCTTTGAATCGGCCGAGAAATGGCGTGATACATAGACTTTACCGATTGCCTCGCCAAGTGAACCTTGTACAAGGCCGACTCCGCGCTTCCAGCGCTCGCGCACGGCAGGTGTTCCAGACAATGTTGTACCGAAGAATTCGAAATTCTGGGCAACGATCTCATCGGTCAAGAAAGCTGCGCTCGATGTGATTACGTTCCATTTAAGCCAGGCCTTCCAGATATCAATCTGAGAGTCAAAATCGGCTAAGAGCTCTGAGATTCCAGAGAAGAAGCTAGGTTGGCGAACGTTGATTCCATCCAATACAGCAAGAGGAATCTGCGCCCCTTCGAACCATAGCTCCCACATGCAGTTGGGGGAGAGCGCTGTGAATTCGGCGAGGGTCAACTTGTTATAGGTGGCATTGGCATCTCGATCTTTCACTTGATCCCAATGGTGTGCCGCTATTGCACTTTCGAGTTTAAGGATTGCCTGGCCATCAAGTGAGATGCCGGCTAGGGCTCCCATCTTCGCTACATGGATAACAAAGGCATCGCGGATCGGTTGGTGCTCATCATCGCGATAGTAAGCCTCATCCGGAAGGGAGAGGCCACCTTGGCCGATGTGAAAAATGTTCATCGTCGAGTTCTTGGGATCTGAGTAAATAGCTGCGCCAGTTAAGCCACCGATGCCCTGAATTTCAAAGCGGGACATCGTCGAAATAAACTGAGCGAGATTTTCAATCGCATCAATCTCTGCTAAATCTGCGGCCAGCGGAGTTATGCCGCGACTCTTAATTGCATCGGTATCCATAAATGAGAGGTAGAGGTCAGAGATTTTCTGCGCCTCATCAGAGCCCGTTGCACCTTCAATGATTTCGCGGACTTGGGCTTCAGCCAGATCGTGGACACCACGGAAAATTCCATCGCTGGCACGGTCCTCCGGAATCTGATATTCGGCAATCCACTTTCCATTGAAATGCAGGAAGAGATCATCGGCGGCTCGATAGGAGCTATCCATATATGAATGGTCGAGGCCTGAAGTCTGTGGTGTTGCGCTCATAAAAATTCTTTCCTTATCGCAGATATCGGGAGGGCTCATACTAACGAGATAGTTGAAAGCTTTACTAATGTCGTATCATGGGCCTATGGCAGAGCAAAACGCTACAACACCTCGATGGCTCAACCCAGCTGAATTGAAGGCTTGGCGTCAATACATTATTGCTAGCCGCAGATTACTTGATGCCCTCGATGAGGACTTGGCCTCTCATGACCTTTCGATGGCTGACTATGAGGTCCTCGCTCAGCTCAGTGACGCTCCTGATCGCTCGATGAGAATGTCTGAATTAGCAGAGCTGGCAATGATTTCGCGCTCGCGCCTATCGCATCGAATCAAGGTGATGGAGCAGGCTGGATGGGTTCGCCGGGAAGCATGTCCTGACGATAAGCGGGGTTCCTTTGCGATTATGACTCCAAAGGGTTGGAAGGCGATTGTGGCCGCTGCCCCGGATCATGTGGAGAGCGTACGAACTCGATTCTTAGATGTCCTTGATAAGGCCGATCAGAAATTACTTGCAGAAATTTTCGAACGAGTGACTGAGCGAGTTAAAGGTAGCGATCTCAAGTAATAAGAGATTTAATCGAAAGAGAAAATTGCAGTAAAAAACCCCGCCACTTTCGTGGCGGGGTTTTTTATAAGTAATAAATTACTTCTTTGCAGCCTTCTTGCGACGCTTTGGAGCGGCCTTCTTTGCAGCTGGCTTAGCAGCTGCCTTCTTGCGACGCTTTGGAGCAGCCTTCTTAGCAGCTGGCTTTGCAGCAGCCTTCTTGCGGCGCTTTGGAGCAGCCTTCTTAGCAGCTGGCTTTGCAGCAGCCTTCTTGCGGCGCTTTGGAGCAGCCTTCTTAGCAGCTGGCTTTGCAGCAGCCTTCTTGCGGCGCTTTGGAGCA
>WLPB01000148.1 GCA_009698975.1 Actinomycetota bacterium
GTGACAAGCCTTCGTGGTCGCAGCATCGAAGCAGCATTTGCTGACTACCTCTTCGGTCTTGCTAATCGACGTAATCGCCTCATCGCACTGGTTCGCGTTGCAGCTGAGATAACAGATGCACAGAAAGTTCGCCTTGCAGCAGCTATTGAAAAGCAGGTTGGCCAGCCAATCAGCATCAACATCCAAGTTGATCCATCGATTATCGGTGGAGTCTCAGTGAAGTTCGCAGATGAACTCGTAGATGGCAGTATTTCAAACCGACTAGCAAGTGCAGGACGCGCACTTGTAGGTCAAAACTAAAACAGGAAACAAAGGGGAAACTCATGGCAGAGCTCAAGATCCAACCGAATGAAATTCGGGATGCCTTAGCGAACTTCGTTAAGTCATACGATCCAGGCACCGCGGCTCGTGACGAAGTCGGAACTGTTAGCCAAGCGGGCGATGGTATTGCTCGCGTTGAAGGACTTCCTTCAACAATGGCGAACGAACTACTTCAATTCGAGAACGGCACACTTGGACTCGCTCTCAACCTCGATGTTCGCGAAATCGGTGTAGTTATCTTGGGTGACTACGCAGGTATCGAAGAAGGAACATCAGTTCGTCGCACAGGTGAAGTTCTCTCTGTTCCTGTCGGAGATGGATTCCTTGGTCGCGTTGTTGATCCACTTGGTCGTCCAATCGATGGCAAGGGTGAGATTAAGCCAGATGCACGTCGTGCACTCGAACTTCAGGCACCTTCAGTTGTACAGCGTCAGCCAGTGAAAGAGCCGCTAGCTACGGGTATCAAGGCGATTGACTCATTGACAGCGATTGGTCGCGGTCAGCGTCAGTTGATTATTGGAGACCGTCAGACTGGTAAGACCGCGGTTGCAATCGACACCATTATTAACCAGCGCGAGAACTGGCTCACCGGCGATAAGAAGAAGCAGGTTAAGTGCATCTACGTTGCTATCGGTCAGAAGGGTTCAACGATTGCATCTGTAAGAGGAGCACTCGAAGAAGCTGGCGCAATGGAGTACACAACAATCGTTGCATCTCCAGCATCAGATCCTGCAGGCTTTAAGTACCTCGCACCATATACCGGTTCTGCAATTGGTCAGCACTGGATGTACAACGGCGAGCACGTTCTTATTGTCTTTGACGATCTCTCTAAGCAAGCTGAGGCATATCGTTCAGTCTCATTGCTTCTTCGCCGTCCACCAGGCCGCGAAGCGTACCCAGGCGATGTTTTCTACTTACACTCACGTCTTCTTGAGCGCTGCGCAAAGCTCTCCGATGAACTCGGTGGCGGTTCTATGACTGGCCTTCCAATCATCGAAACAAAGGGAAATGACGTTTCAGCCTTTATTCCTACAAACGTTATCTCTATTACCGACGGACAGTGCTTCCTCGAGACAGACCTCTTTAACGCAGGCGTTCGCCCAGCGATTAACGTTGGTATTTCTGTTTCTCGCGTGGGTGGTTCTGCTCAGACAAAGGCGATGAAGAAGATCGCTGGTCGCTTGCGTCTTGACCTTGCACAGTTCCGTGAGCTCGAAGCGTTCGCAGCATTTGGTTCAGATCTCGATGCTGCATCGAAGTCACAGCTAGAGCGCGGTGCGCGTATGGTCGAGCTTCTCAAACAAGGTCAGTACTCACCATTCGCTCTCGAACGTCAGATTGCATCAATTTGGGCTGGAACAACTGGCAACCTTGATTCAATTCCAGTCCCAGATATTCGTCGCTTTGAAGTTGAATTCCTCGACTTTATTGCACGCGAGCGTAAGGATATTTTCACAGTCATCTCAGAGACTAAGGTCCTTGAAGATGAAACTGTGGCAAAGCTCCAGTCCGCGATTGATGATTTCAAGAAGCAGTTCAAGTCATCAGCAGCTCATGCAGTTAACGAAGCTGCAGCGGATGCACTTGATTCTGAATCAGCAGAAGCAATCACAAAGCACGTCCCACCGGTGTCAAAGAAGTAATCCATGGGTGCTCAACTTCGCATATATCGCCGACGGATGCGTTCCGTTAAGGCGACTAAAAAAATTACGAAAGCTATGGAGCTTATTTCAGCTTCTCGCATCGTAAAGGCGCAACAACGCGTAACAGCGTCGACCCCATATGCAAATGAGCTCACACGTGCTGTCTCCGCAGTTGCTTCATTCTCATCAGTTGAACATCCTTTGACTACAGCAAATCCAAATCCTCGACGTGCAGCGGTATTAATTATCTCTGCAGACCGCGGAATGGCTGGCGCGTACTCAACAAATGCAATCAAAGAGGGCGAGCAGTTAGGCGCACTTCTTCGTGAGCGCGGTCTATCTGTTGCTAGCTACCTTGTAGGTCGCAAAGCGCTGAACTATTACAAGTTCCGCGATCGCGCAATTGCAGGATCATGGACTGGTTTCTCGGATAGCCCGACCTATGAGAATGCAAAGGAAGTTGCAGATACTCTGCTCAACGCATTCTTAGCCGATTCGACAGATGGAACTGGTGTGGATGAAATCCATATCATCTTCACAACCTTTAAATCTATGCTCACACAAGAAGCAACAGCCAAGCGCATGATTCCACTAGAAGTAGTCGAATCATCAGAGCCAGTATCTGCCGCATTGCTTCCACAATATGAATTCGAACCAAGTGCAGGAGAAGTGCTCGATGCTCTTCTCCCTCGCTACATCGAAGCTCGAATCTTCAATGCAATGCTTCAGTCAGCTGCCTCCGAGCATGCTGCCCGACGTCGCGCAATGAAGTCAGCAACAGATAATGCCGAGGAGCTGATCAAGTCGCTTACACGTCTTGCTAACGCGGCTCGCCAGGCAGAAATTACCCAGGAAATCAGTGAAATTGTTGGCGGCGCAGATGCGTTGGCCTCAGCTAGTGCAGGGAGTGAATAATGACCAGTAAAGGCCGCGTAGCCCGAGTTATTGGACCGGTGGTGGATATTGAATTCCCCGCAGATTCAATGCCGTCGATCTTTAACGCCCTTCATGTCGAGACAACGATGAGCGGTACAACACGTACCTTGACTCTCGAAGTTGCTCAACACATCGGAGACAACCTTGTCCGCGCAATCTCTATGCAGCCAACAGACGGCATGGTCCGTGGCGCAGAGGTCAGCGATACAGGTGCACCAATTTCTGTACCAGTCGGTGATGTAACAAAGGGACACGTCTTCAACACTCTCGGAGAATCTCTCGATGTTCCAACATCATCACTTGATATCAAGGAGCGTTGGCCAATCCACCGTAATGCACCAGCATTCGATCAACTTGAGTCAAAGACCGAGATGTTTGAGACGGGTATCAAGGTTATCGACCTGCTCACACCGTATGTAAAGGGTGGAAAAATCGGTCTCTTCGGTGGTGCCGGTGTGGGTAAGACAGTTCTTATCCAGGAAATGATTTATCGCGTAGCTGAAAACTTCGGTGGTGTTTCTGTATTCGCCGGTGTTGGTGAGCGTACTCGTGAAGGTAACGA
>WLPB01000149.1 GCA_009698975.1 Actinomycetota bacterium
CACCAGTTTGATAAAGATTGAGCGGTGTTGCAGTTGCAGAATCAAATGCCCTAATGATGAAATTCTTGCCATAACAGCTTGTACTTATATCCGTTACTTGAATATTCGTAAGCTTGTAGTTAGCTGCAGCACCTGACGCATTCGCAAAAGTTGCAAAGGGTGTAACTGTGATGCTTGAATCACAGGCGGCGGATGCTAGAAAACCCTGACCAAACTCAACACGGCCGCTGCTCAATTGAACATTGGTAGCGAAGGTAGAACCAACAGTTGAATACCCGAAGACTGCCGCAACCGATAAGAGCGCGAGCTTTACCTTCAATTTCTTGATCGGCTTACGGGGGCGAGATTCCTGAATATCATCGTAGTAATACTCATCGGGCAGGAGCTCATCATTTTCGGCCATGATGTGTCCCTCCGAAGTATTGATCAGAGCGGAGACGAGGAGATTTGAACTCCTGAAGGGTTTAACCCCTTACCTCGTTAGCAGTGAGGCGCACTCGACCGGGCTATGCGACGTCTCCGAGTTGCAGGCGCAGTTTACCTCTTCTTCCAAGA
The DNA here is from genome assembly GCA_009698975.1 of Actinomycetota bacterium. The sequence continues at coordinate 556 of WLPB01000149.1, forward strand.
TGCGCTAAATCGCGTAATCTTGCCTAATGAGCATGAATAACGAGAATGCAGAAGTCCTGACCGAGAAGCAGAAGCGGGTCCACGACCAAGCTCCGTCAGAACTCTTTAGTAATTTTATGAACTCCGGATGGGCGCCATCGGATCTCCCGGCACTCGAACCGCTGGAAGTTGTTACCTATGCATTCGCTCGTCGACAAGCACTTTCCGCTGCCTTTGCTGGTATGAGATTGGTTATCCCAGCAGGCAGAGAAAAAGTTCGATCTAACGATACTTACTACCAATACCGCCCACATTCTGCATTTGCTTATTACAGCGGAGTTCAAGGTCCCGATTCAACTTCTGATGCGGTTCTGGTGATGGAACCAACTCAGGATGGCCACCTTACATATCTCTACATTAATCCGCGATCTACTCGCGATACCGATGCTTTCTATCGCGATGTTCGTTATGGCGAACTTTGGGTGGGGCGCAGATTTACTCTTGATGAAGCGAAAGCCTCATACCAAATCGATACACGTAAAGTTACTGATCTTGCGGAACTTCTATCAGATAAGACGGAAACACTCGTGATTCGCGGTGAGGATGCAACAGTTGATTCCGCCGTAAAGGAGCATGCGCGCGATAATGAATTCCTGATTTTCACATCTGAACAACGCCTCGATAAAGATAGCTACGAGCTTGTTGAGATGCAGAAAGCGGTAGATGCAACTGCTCAAGGTTTTAATGATGTTATCGCTGCTTTGCCTGCAGCTCTTGCAACTCCGCGTGGAGAGCGCGTACTTGAGTCTGCGTTCTATGGGCGTGCTCGTATTTCGGGTAACGATCTGGGATACAACACCATCGTCGGTTCTGGTGCTCATGCATGTGTCTTGCACTGGATTCGCAATGATGGCGATATCCGCAAAGGCGAATTAGTACTTGTCGATGCTGGAATCGAAGTGGATTCTTTCTACACCGCAGATATCACTCGTACCTTGCCGACATCTGGACGCTTTACACCCGCACAACGATCTCTCTATTTATTAGTCTATGAAGCACAGCAGGCAGGCTTTGCCGCAATTAAGCCCGGCTTGAAATTCTCTGATGTAAATAAGGCCTGCCAAGAAGTACTGGCTAAGGGTTTAGCAGATCTTGGTGTGCTCACGGTAAGCGCTGAAGAGTCGATCAAACCTGAGGTTGGGCTACATCGTCGCTGGACGCTGCATGGAGTAAGCCACCACCTAGGCCTTGATGTACACGATTGCGCGCAGGCACGTAAAGAGAATTATATGGATGCAGAAATCCGTGAAGGTATGGTCTTTACTGTCGAGCCTGGCCTTTATATCCAGCCTGATGATGAACTATTCGCCCCTGAATATCGCGGAATTGGTATTCGGATTGAAGATGACATTGTTGTTACTGCAGATGGGTGTCGCAATCTCAGCGCTGGTATTCCAAGCCATCCTGATGCTATCGAAAAGTGGATGAAGTCAATTCTCGGCTAATTGTTACCGAATTATTGAAAGACCAAGCCACGCTGCGAGTAGTCCAAAGACCAGTGATGCACTGAGGTTGATTGCAACCTTCTTGTAGTGCCTCAGTTCATATCCAAGATAAAGATCGAGCATAAAAGTCGACCAGGTTGTAAATGAACCGGCAACTCCAATTGCAAGAAAGTCATGCCATGCCTCAGTCGAGGCAAATGTCAGACCGATAAGAAATGAACCAAAGATATTTACAACAAATGTGCCCACTGGGTGGTCTGTAAATTTCTTAAAGTATTGATCCACAAGAAAACGTGCTGGTGCACCGATGGCAGAACCAAGTGCGACAAGTAGAGCCGCCTTCATCGCTGACTCATAATCTTCTGTGTTAATCGCAGTGACGCAGCTACGGCAAGCAAACTTAGAATCACGTTAAGAAAGAGATATATGAAACCACCTTCATCAGGTGCAATTGCTTCATAGGTGACGGCAGAGAAAGTACCGAGTCCGCCGCAGAATCCGGGAAGTAAGAAATAACGTAGCGAGGTTATTCCTCGACGCTGCATCAAAACCAAGATATGAGCAGCGAAGGCTGAAGCGATGATATTTGCCGCTAGATTACCTGCAGCTGTACTTGGAAGAATTGCCCCTAATAAGTAGCGAAAGAGCGAGCCAAAGACTCCCCCTGCGCTAACTAAGAAGAGCGCTTTCAGCGCCGTACTTTCTTAGAACTAGATTTAAAAATTGTTGTAATCACACTAATAATCAATGAGGCAGCAAGAGCGGACCAGAATCCGTCAACGGTAAGTTTTGTGGACCAAATATCCGTCAGCGAGAGCATTGCAGCGTTAACAACAAGTATAAATAGGCCAAATGTCACGATTGATATTGGAAAAGTTATCAGCTTAATGAGAGAGCCGATGATTGCGTTAATTAGTCCAAAGAGGAAGGCAACCCAGAGATAGGTGCCGATACTTCCATCGACATCAATTCCACCGACGAAATAAGTGGCAACCCACATTGCAAATGCGAGTACCGCCCACCTAATGAAGATCATTAGTTTCGCTTTTCGCGACGCAGCAATCCACTAAACATGCGAGCTGGATCGTACTTAATGTCTACAACGCGCTCTTTCATAGGAATGATTGCGTTATCTGTAATTTTGATGTGCTCAGGGCAAACCTCCGTACAGCACTTTGTGATGTTGCACATTCCCAGGCCATGCTCTTCTTGAGCAGTGCGCTTACGGTTTTTGAGCATATCTAGTGGGTGCATATCGAGCTCTGCGATGCGAATAAAGAATCGCGGTCCAGCAAATGACTCTTTATTCTCTTCGTGGTCGCGGATAACATGGCAAGTGTTCTGACATAAGAAGCACTCGATACATTTACGGAATTCTTGTGAGCGCTCG
>WLPB01000015.1 GCA_009698975.1 Actinomycetota bacterium
ACATCTCGCAAGATGGGTATCGTCATTAAGGAACTTCCCTTTAATGTCGGTCCTGAAAAGATTGTCGAAAGAATTGCAGATCTTGCTAAGGCGAAGAAGATTCAAGGTATTTCGGATATCGTTGATCTCACCGATGGCCAGACCGGAACAAACGTTGTTATCGAGCTCAAGAATGGTTTCGAACCAGAGACAGTCCTCGAGCAACTGTTTAAGCTCACTCCGATGGAAGATGGCTTTGCGATTAACGCCGTCGCTCTCGTTAAGGGTCGCCCACAAACTCTTGGTCTCAAGGAGCTCCTACAGGTCTTTATCGAGCACCGCATTGAAGTTATCCGTCGTCGTTCTGAGTATCGCAAGGCGAAGGCAGAAGATCGCCTCTCACTAGTTGATGGTTTGCTCAAGGCGATTATCGATATTGATAAGGTCATTAAAATTATCCGTGGATCAGATGATGCAGCTGCTGCAAAAGAGGCGCTCATTAATGGATTTAAGCTCAATGATGAGCAAGCGACTTACATCCTCGATATGCCACTTCGCCGTCTGACCAAGATGAGCAAGCTTGAGCTCGAGAACGAATCAAAAGAACTTAAGGCGACAATTGCTGCCTTGACCACGCTCTTAAAGTCAGAAGAAGCGATGCGCAAGCAGGTTTCTGACGAGCTCACTGCTGTATCGAAGGCGTATGCGGTACCGCGTCGCACTCGTCTTGCAAGTGCGTAAACTGCACCAGTGATTTCAACCTCTGCCCTAGAACTTCGCGCCGGTGCTCGTCTGCTGGTCAGCGGAGTAAACGTTCGCGTTAATAGCGGAGATCGAGTCGGCTTTGTCGGACGTAACGGCGCCGGAAAGTCCACATTAGCCAAAGTTCTTGCTGGCGAGAATCTTCCGGCAGGTGGCGCAGTTCAGCGCACCGGAAAGATTGGTTATCTCCCCCAAGATCCTCGCACTGGCGAAGATCAGGGAACTGCGATTGATCGAATTTTATCTGCTCGCGGTCTCGATGAGATTGCCCGTCGCATGACCGCGGTCGAACTTGAACTATCAACGACTCAAGGTGAAGAACTCGAGAAAGCCCTTGAACGTTACACCCGCGTTGATGCAGAATTTAACGCCGCCGGTGGTTACACAGCAACATCTGAGGCAGAAGCAATTGCATCTTCGCTTGGTGTCTCTGAGAGCGTCTTTCACAATGAAATTGCAACGCTTTCTGGCGGTCAGCGCCGTCGTATCGAACTAGCTCGCATCTTATTCTCGGGCGCTGAAACACTGCTGCTCGATGAGCCCACTAACCACTTAGATGCAGATTCAATTGTCTGGCTCCGTCAGTATTTAACAAACTATTCAGGTGGGATTGTCATCATCTCTCACGATGTTAATCTCATCGAAACTGTCGTAAATAAAGTTTTCTATATCGATGCCAACCGCAATGTCATTGATGTCTACAACATGGGTTGGAAGCAGTACCTGTTGCAGCGTGAAGCAGATGAACACCGCCGCAAGAAAGAGCGAGCAAACGCTGAAAAGCGCGCTGAGATCTTGCAGAAGCAGGGCGAGAAGATGCGCGCTAAAGCTTCTAAGGCAACTGCAGCACAAGGAATGTTACGTCGCGCCGAGAAGCTTCGTTCATCTCTCGAAGATGTTCGTGTCTCAGATAAAGTTGCGAAGCTTCGTTTTCCAACTCCTGCTCCATGTGGCAAGACTCCCCTATCGGGTGAAGAGCTTTCCAAGAACTACGGATCACTTGAAATCTTTACTGACGTCTCATGTGTCATTGATAAAGGTTCGCGCGTTGTCATCCTTGGCCTTAACGGCGCCGGAAAGACAACTCTGCTGAGAATTCTTGCCGGCGAACTTGAATCCGATACTGGAACTGTCGAGCATGGACATGGACTCAAGATTGGTTACTACGCGCAGGAACACGAATCCCTTGATTTCGAGCGAACAATCCTAGAAAACATGATGTCGGCAACTCCTGATATCCGCGAACCAGAGGCTCGCAACGTTCTGGGTTCATTCCTCTTTGCCGGCGATGATGTACACAAGCCAGTAAAAGTCTTATCAGGTGGCGAGCGAACTCGTTTGGCACTCGCCACGATTGTTGTATCGGGTGCAAATGTCTTGTTGCTCGATGAGCCAACAAACAACCTTGATCCAGCTTCTCGTGCAGAGATTCTGGCAGCGTTAGGTGAGTATCAAGGCTCTGTTGTGATGGTCTCTCACGATGAAGGCGCTGTGCAGGCCCTTAAGCCTGAACGCGTAATCTTGTTGCCAGATGGCGATGAAGATATTTGGAAAGACGAGTACTTCGATCTCGTCTCTATCGATTAAAACTCGACTTAGTACAACTTTTTAAGCGTCGATTGAATCGCGATCGATTTCAGCATTAGCGATAAATTCCTTGCGTGGCGCAACATCTGAACCCATCAGAAGTTCAAACATTGACTCTGCCGCTGCAGCATCTGAGACGGTAATACGACGAAGTGTGCGCACATCAGGATCCATCGTGGTTTCGCGGAGCTGATCTGCATCCATCTCGCCCAGGCCCTTATAGCGCTGAATAGGTTCTTTCCAGCGCTTGCCCTGCTTAGTGAGCTCAGCAGTTACCTTCTTCATCTCATCATCTGAGTATGTGTAAAGGAAAGAGCCCTTCTTTCCGCCGCCACCCATAACCTCAATACGGTGCAGTGGAGGAATAGCAGCAAAGACGCGACCAGCATCAATGAGTGGACGCATGTAGCGATACATCAAAGTAAGTAGCAAGCAACGAATATGTGCGCCATCGACGTCAGCATCTGACATCAAGATAACGCGACCATAGCGAGCTTCATCGAGTTCGAATGATTTGCCGGAGCCGGCGCCGATAACCTGAATAATTGATCCGCACTCTTTATCATCGAGCATCTGTGAAAGTGAAGCTTTCTGCACATTGAGAATCTTTCCGCGAATCGGCAAGATTGCTTGGAATTCTGAGTTACGAGCTGCCTTTGTTGTTCCGAGCGCTGAGTCACCTTCAACGATAAAGAGCTCTGTGCGAGTAACATCCTCTGAACGACAATCAGATAGCTTCGTTGGCAAGCTAGATGACTCGAGTGCGTTCTTGCGGCGCTGAATATCTTTGTGGGCACGAGCCGAGATACGAGTGCGCGATGCGCCCGCAACCTTCTCCATGATCAACTTGCCGTTGGCTTTATCGATACGGCGAGTTGTGGCAAAGAATTCTTTTAGCTTGTCGGCGACAACTTGGCTGACAATCTTTGTAGCAGCAGCTGTGCCGAGAACTTCCTTAGTCTGTCCCTCAAACTGAGGCTCTGACATACGCACGGTGATGACGGCGGTGATGCCCTCCATCACGTCATCTTTGATGACATCTGCCTCGTTCTTCTTCAAAAATCCCGCGCTGCGCATAGCCTCATTAAATGACTTGGTAATTGCGCGATCAAAGCCCTGGAGGTGAGTTCCACCCTTCGGTGTTGCAATAATGTTTACGAAAGAACGAATAGTGGAATCAAATCCTTCGCCCCACTTCATCGCGATATCAACTTCCATGTCCCGCTCGACCTCGGTAGAGACCATATGTCCCTTGTCATCGAGTACCGGAACAGTCTCTTGATAGTGGCCTGTGCCGTAGATACGAATGACCTCTCCTACCGGCTGATCAGGTTGTAAGAAATCACAGTATTCGGAGATTCCGCCCTTATGGAAGAAAGTTTGTGTTGTCTTCTCCTTGCTGCGGTTATCGTTAACGGTCAGCGATAAACCAGGAACAAGAAACGATGTCTGACGCGCACGTGCATACACTTCTTCGATATCAAGGGATGCATCCTTCAGGAAGATCTGACGATCTGACCACCACTTAACTCGCGTGCCTGTCACCTTTGATGAAATCTTGCCGATGACGCGTAAACCTGAGTGCTCGGTAAATTCTGCCTTTGGCCCATCACCATCAAAGATGCCTGGCGTTCCGCGCTTAAAGGACATCCAATAAATTTTGCCGTTACGGTCAACTTCTACATCAAGTCGTTCAGCAAGTGCATTTACAACAGATGCACCTACGCCGTGAAGACCACCTGATGCGGCATATGAACCTCCGCCGAACTTGCCACCAGCATGTAATTTTGTAAGAACAACCTCAACACCAGTCAGACCAGTCTTTGGCTCTTTATCAACTGGAATACCACGACCATCATCATGGACTTCAACCGAACCATCTGCCTCGAGATTGATCTCAATCTTCTTGCAATGACCAGCCAGTGACTCATCAACTGCGTTATCAATAATTTCCCAGAGACAGTGCATGAGGCCACGTGAATCGGTAGATCCGATATACATGCCTGGGCGCTTACGAACGGCATCAAGGCCCTCAAGGACCGCTAAATCCTTGGCGGTATAGGTATCTTTGGCCTCTGCTGGAGCGTCAAAATTCAGCTCATTATTATCAGTCACGGTGGGCAAGAATAGTCAGCGAATGGTTTGCAACGAGGTAAGCGCGCCGCGAGCCATCTCACATACTGATAGATGTCGATAAATGGGTGAAAATAAATGAATTTTAACGGGCGGGGAATAAAAGTTACTGGCATGATGTTCCAATGTCGTAGGCCGAATGGTCTAGATACTGTCGGACGGAGAGAGCGATGAGCGAGCAAGTACTTCTCGAAACCACACCTCTAAATGCCTTAGATCGTTGCGATCGTTGCGGCGCTCAGGCCTATGTTCGAGCTCAATTAGCATCAGGTGGCGAACTCATGTTCTGCGCACACCATGGCAAGGAGTATGCCGAGAAGTTGGCTACCGTCGCTGTGAAGATCCAAGATGAGACAAATCGCTTGGTTGAGACTAAGTAATTAAATAATTTTACCGAGACAGGCCTTCGCTAACCGCGGGGGCCAGTTCTTTTTGTTCCCGAGATGGTTAATGTCGATGAGACTGCAACAACGCTCCCGTTTTGGGATAGAGTCGCGTATATCGCTGTATCTCTAATTCCAGTTGGTTTCCAAGTGCAAACTTTGTTTCCAATTGAGGCACTTTGGTTGATGCACCCAGGAATGCGTTTTCCGTTTGCATAAAAAGTTACTCTTCCTGCTGAATTTAATGTGGCAGTTAAAGCAATCCCGATACCTTTATTTGTGGATTTCACGTTTCCGGCGGCTACTACCGAAATTGTTCCAATAGATCCAAGGAATTCAATCGTAACTCCACCATCGGCTAAGGCAGTTAACTGCGAAGTCGTAACGTCACTCCCTGAGTTGAAGGTAGAGCCTCCACCACCGCCGGGGTAAAAAGCATCACCTCGGCCACCTGGTGCACCGTTGTATCCACCGCCACCACCACCGGCATAGCCAACACCACCGCCACCACCAAAACCACCAGCTGTTGGATAAGTTCCAATGGCATCGCCGCCGATGCCGCCATTTGTGAATGAATTTCCTGCCACATATAGACAGTTGGAAACTCCAACTCCGTTACCAGAATATCCGCCGGCACCAGCGCCGCACCACACTGAGTCAAATGGAGCACCGCCGCCTCCTGATGTTCCCGCAGTACCAAGTCCACTACCGTCCGAAGTCGCAGTTGTCGTTAGAGAAGCATTTACTCCAGTCGTAGGGTTTCGACCACCACCGCCGCCTCCGCCTCCAGCGATTGCCAAGATCGTGCCAGAGCCAGTGACCACAAATGAACCACCGCCGCCTCCGCCACCACCATTTGTTACGCGAGAACCACCAAGTTGTCCCACCAAAACTTTTAACACTGTGCCCGAAGTTAAGGAGAAAGTTCCGATTGTTTGTGCACCATACCCGCCGCTCTGCGAACCGCTGTAATAACCATTGCCTCCCGCAGCCCCCTTGGCAGTGATTCTAAATTGTCCCGAAAAAGGAACAGTCCACTCTTGAATTCCTTGTGTGTTGATTGTGACGGCACCTGCAAGATTTGTGCTTGCATAAGCAGTAGTAACTTGAGATTGCGTTGGACCTGTACGACCCGAAGCGCCTGCGGTCGTGAAAGTGTAAGTTGTCCCTGCTACTGCAGCTGGCAACTCGACACCAACTAGAGATCCGGCGAGAATACTTAAACTAAGTGCCAGTCGACCACGAACTCGCTTCACGGATAAAGTTTAAAGCGTAAAGCGGATTAAGCCAAGAAAACTATTGCTGAGTCTTCTCTTTATGCGAGCCATCGCAGAAGGGCTTATCTTTCGAGAGGCCGAAGCCACAGAATTTTGGGTTCTCAACTCTGCTGGTGATCTTCCCACCTGCATCGATTCAGGCCTATGTTCGAGCTCAATTAGCATCAGGTGGCGAACTCATGTTCTGCGCACACCATGGCAAGGAGTATGCCGAGAAGTTGGCTACTGTCGCTGTGAAGATCCAAGATGAGACAAATCGCTTGGTTGAAACAAAATAGATTTAAGCACAAAAGAGCATTACTGCAATTTTTTGCGTTCTAATCTCTTTTCTATACTTTGGTAAATTCCCAGAACTAGGAATGGAATTAAAGTAACAATGGGGTTCTTTGAAATACCCAAGCCATAAACAGCAAGTGTAAGAGCAGCGAGTACGAGGAATAAAACAATCTTTCTCATCACTTTTTCACCCTACCACCAGTCAGGCACTCGCTTCTAGCGGGTGCTCGTTCTTTTCTTTGCAGAGACATTTAATTCGCTACGGGCAACTTCTGACCCGTTCTGAGTCAAAATCGCTCGTAACGTCACTGCTCTTTGAACCGGTGGCTTCCATGTACAAGTAATGGTGCCAGCCGAGACAGCAACGTTAATGCAATTAGGAATACGCTTATTATCAGCGAAGAAAGTGATTCGACCGCCATCATCGATTAGAGCGGAAATTGTGATTGCACTACCTTTAGTGACAGTATTTACACTTCCTGCCAAAGATAAAGCAATAGTTGGTGCGCCAACCATTTGAATAGTTACAAAACCATTACCTGTGTTTAATCCGTTGCTGATGTATGTGCCGGTGTAGAAATTTCCACCTCCGCCACCTGCGCCCACGCGAGTTCCACTACCGCCACCGCCTGAGTAGCCACCGCCACCGCCACCGACCATGTCATAAGTTGCATAGATTCCTGCACCTGCGCCACCGCCGAAGCCGCCTGCAACATTTGTGGTCGCGGTCGATCCTTGAATCCGATTCGCGCCGCCAGTTCCGCCATTTGCAAAACTTATGCCTCCGCCGCCACCGGCAAAGCTGCCAGCACTACCATTTCCATTTATTCCTGCTCCAGAACCTCCGCCTAAAGCTGCGGTTCCAGCAGAACCTGATGTACCACCGTTCTGCGCGCCATCCCATGATCCTGAATATGAAGTGCCTGCTGTTCCACTTGTAGAGGAATAGATTGCTGCATTAACACCTGGTTGCGTGGAAACATATTGACTATCTCCTTGTGCTGCGCCACCACCACCGCCTGCAACGCCAATAAATGATGAGGTAGTAACGTTGTAAAGAAATGTTCCGCCGCCGCCGCCGCCTGCATATCCAGTTGTAAAGTAAAAGCGCCCGCCTTCTTGTCCCACAAGTATCTTCAGCACATGGCCGGCAGTAAGCGTTGCCTGCACTTTAATGATGCGACCTTTTCCACCCAATGCACCAGGTGTGTACCCGCCAGACGCTCCTGCAAACTCAATGGTGTAGTCGCCAGTAGTTGGGACAGTCCATTCCTGGATGCCTTGAGTATTGATTGTTACTAAGCCAGCAAGAGCTGTGCCGGAATAAGCAGAGTTGATCTGTGTTTGTGTAGGACCAGAAATACCTGAGGCAGAGGCGGTCGTAAATGAAAAACGAGGAGCAGCGACAGATTGAGCAGCGCTTAGGACTGAGAGGAAAATGGATCCAACCACCACCCAAATCAGCCTCATCTTCATGGTTGCAATACTACGCGAATGGTTGAGCTGTATAAAACAGACTATATGTTGGCTTTAGCCGCGAGTACCTGTTCTGCGTATCACCTGAACGCGCAGGCTCGACGTTGAGTTGTTATAGACGCTATTCGTCGGATTGAGTGAAGCAGTGATGACTGAAACCTTTTGCACTGCAGGCTTCCATGAGCAGTTGATATTTCCAACGGATGCAGCTCGATTGATGCAACCTGGAACTCTCTTGCCATCGACGAAGAAGGTAATCCGCCCTGCTTGATCTACGGCTGCAATGATGTTGATCGCTTGGCCCTTAGGTGGAGTCGTTGTTCCTCCGGCCAATGAGAGCGTGACCGTAGAGACTCCGTTAACGACAGTGATCGAAAGCGTTGTTGATGTCGATGTCTCAAAGTTCGATGTGTCAGTCGGTGTGAAGATGGCAGTGAGCGATACTGAGCCGAGTGATGCCGGAGTCCAGGAACAGGTTGCTGTCGTTGTTGCAGCAGCTGCTGATCCGCAACCGCTTATGGTGGAGCCGCCTAATCGGAAGTTCACAGCTCCAGCTCTAGGAACAGTTGCAGTGATGGTGACCGCTCCTCCAAGTGCCGCACTCGTTGCGCTATTAGGAAGTGCGATAGTAATTGTCGTTGAAGCTTTATTGACGGTAATCGTCAGAGATCGTGTGCCGACTTGTAAGTTGCCATCAGTTGCTCTGACACTCTGTGAATATGTTCCGGCAGGAGTTGATGAGGATGCAGTCACGGTTGTTCCGCTTAGCGTGATTCCAGTCAGCGATGAACCAAGTGACCAGGTGTATGTGCTGGTGCCACCGGTTGCCGAATATGCAGATGTCGATGCACTCGATCCGTAAGTAAGGATGAGTGTGGAATCACCTGCGACAGAAACTGCAGTGGGAGTCTCGTTGACAACAGTAGAGGAATCTGATGTTCCTGCATTGGAGATTGCGCGAAGGCGCACCTGATAACCCTGGCCATTATTCAGTCCTGAGATCACAAGTGGTGAAGTCGTTGCAACCGGTGATCTCGTGCTCCAGGCGCCACCGTTGTTGGTGGAGAACTGATAATTCGATGTTGTCGATCCCCGCGCAGCACCTGCAGTGAAATAGACGGTTAGGGTTCCTGATGTGGCGGTAATCGAATCAACAGTGGGAGCTGCAGGGGGTTGTGCAACAAGGACTGAAGACAATGTGGGCGCAGTGAGAGAGGCATTAGTCATCGCATTGGTAGCAAGGTCGCGGATTGTGCCGCTATTGAGATCTAAAGATGTGGCAAGTGTGATGCCATCGGTATCGAATTCAACGGGATCTGATGCGACTGTGTATCTAAATAAAGCTGTTCTGGAATCAGTTAGTGATACAAAGTTTGCATATTCCGTCGTTGAGCCAACTGTCAGTGTCAGGCGCGGAGTACCGGTGACGGTGATGGATTCTGAGAAGGCGACGGTGAAAGTAGGCGTATCTGCAGGTTTATAAGTGGCATTGGAAGGGGCTGTCACAGATGAGATGGTGGGGGCGGTGCGGTCAATCACCACAGTGTTGGCAGAACTAATTGACACTGGGCCTGTCGACGTTCCCGTTATGGAGTTGGCTTTCAGTTGCAAAATCAAAGCACCTTCGGTGCAATTAGTGACGGTGACTGTGTAAGTAGTTGTTGATCCAGATAGCCCAGGGGTATTACATGTCGATGTTCCACCGAATTGAAAATCCGAAGCCGTTAAATCGGAGACAGATTGGGAAAGAATGAGAGAGTAAGTGACTGTCGTTGCTGCGGATATATTTGTGGGAGATGATTGAGATGTTGAGAAAGTTGTTGGTTGAGGTGAATTCAGATACGTAATCGAAAGAGTTCCGTTTCCAGTTCGAGCACCTTGCGTGTGCGTCACCGACGACCCTCTCACTGCATCTGTAAAGGAAGATCCGCCACCGCCTCCTACCCAAGATCCGCCACCGCCACCAAAGTAACCACCGCCACCGCCACCGCCACCGCTTAGAGTTGCTGAACTAGCTGTTGATTCATTTGCTTGAGCATTTCCTCCAAGACCTTGCGCGCCAGCCTGAGCTGGCCCCCAACCTGAATATGTTGCTCCCCTTCCTCCGGCAACTTGCGTGCCTCCACCAGCCGGACCAGTGTCACCGTTTGGAGTGTTTGCGCCGGGAGCGCCAGATAATCCGCCACCATCACCGCCATTTTCACTGCAGCCGTTACAGGCCGTGCCACCACCTCCGCCCGCAACTAAAATACGAGTGCTTAGTAATCCTGCTGTTGTGCGTATGTCCGTGGCTCCACCGCCTCCGGCACCCCAATAGCCTGAACCATTTCCAAAGCCGCCCCTGCCTCCACCATTCCAACCAGCAGAAGCAGAGTTAGCAGATATAGAAGTAACACTCGAACCTGCGCCACCAACATAGATGTGAAGGGCTTCACCTGAAGTTGTATTCAGCGTCGCCTGTACTCGGCCACCTTTGCCCGGGACAGCAGTGTTCGCTCTAAAATTTGATCGACCGCCCTCAGCTCCATATGCATCAACGGTAATACTCGTGATTCCAGATGGGACTGTCCATGAATAGTAGTCACCTGTGTAGGTAAATGTGATTGTGCATGTGGTTCCTGCTGAGCAATCGGGCGTTGGATTAGTTGCAACAACAGCAGAAGCAGGAATCGACGAAAGCATGGACCCAAGAATCAGAATGGTCAAGGAAAGGCCCATTATCCGCTTCATGCTGGCAGTTTACGGGGAGAGGCAGGCTAAGCCAAGAAAACTACTGCCGGGTCTTCTCTTTATGCGAGCCATCGCAGTACGGCTTATCTTTCGAGAGGCCGCAGCCACAGAGCTTCGGATTCTCGACCGTGTCAGTCACCTTGCCATCAGCGTCGACAAGTTCAACTGTTCCCGTAATGCGAATGGATCCGCTCTTTGGGTTTACAAAGACTTTGACGTTATCTGACACTGTTACGTCTTAATCGAGATAGTCGCGCAGAGCTTGCGAACGTGATGGGTGGCGCAGTTTCGACATTGTCTTTGATTCGATCTGACGAATACGTTCGCGGGTTACGCCATGAACTTTTCCGATTTCATCAAGGGTCTTTGGCTGACCATCTGTAAGTCCGTAGCGAGCCTTGATAACTTCGGCTTCACGACTTGTGAGTCCACTGAGCACCTGCATCAACTGCTCCTGCAAGATTGTGAAAGTTACAGACTCTTCTGGCTTGATAGCTTCAGAGTCTTCAATGAGATCTCCGAACTCAGAATCTCCTTCTTCACCAAGTGGCGTGTGAAGTGAAATTGGTTCGCGACCATACTTCTGAACTTCGACAACCTTTTCTGGTGTCATATCAAGCTCTTTAGCGAGCTCTTCTGGG
>WLPB01000150.1 GCA_009698975.1 Actinomycetota bacterium
GCGCCAGCGATGATTAATCTATGGCTCGAGACAATCTCAGGTTAGAAAAGTTTGGGCTAGACCCCGATTGGGTGCCAGACCGTCTTGTTCTCCATAAAGGATAGAACTCGCTGAGGCGTTTGACTCTCCTTGAAGCTAAAGATTCGCTTGAGATTATCTGCTCCGGCAATGCGAAGTTCTTTCTCTTGCGCTGCTGAAAGTCCCGTTGCATCAACTCCATCGATATCCATATGTGAACCGATCCATGGAGCTAGCTCGGCACTTGATCCAGTAAGGATATTAACGACTCCCCCAGGAACATCGCTAGTGCCAAGTACTTCGCTCAAGGTGATTGCTGGCAATGGATATTTCTGACTAGCAACTGCAATCACTGTATTTCCTCCAGCGAGTGCTGGTGCGATTGCTTGCACTAGTCCAAGCAGAGATGACTTTGAGGGTGCAAATGTGGCAACAACTCCGAGGGATTCAGGGATAGTGAAGTTATAGAAAGAGCCAGAGACCGCATTTGTTGAACCGTAGATAGATCCGATCTTGTCACACCATCCGGAGTACCAGACCCACAAATCAATCGCTTCTTCCACTTGCTTCTTAGCAGCAGTTGGTGTGACACCTTCGAGGGCAACAATCTCATCAATGAATTGACTTGTGCGGCCCTCCATCATCTCAGCGATGCGATAGAGAATTTGCCCGCGATTAAATGCTGTTGCACTTGACCATCCGCCATGAGCAGCGCGTGCTGCTACAACGGCGTCACGAAGGTCCTTGCGGGATGCAAGTGATGGGTTAGCAATAAAGTTACCTTTTGCATCCTTGACTTCGTAAGTGCGTCCGGATTCGCTACGGGGAAATGCTCCACCAATAAATAACTTATAAGTCTTCTTCACATCGATACGTGAATTTGAGCTAGCCATTATTTTGCTCCCTTCAAATATGCCGAGAGTCCGTGGCGTCCGCCTTCGCGTCCCCAACCAGACTCTTTGTAGCCACCAAATGGGCTCGCTGGATCAAATTTATTAAATGTATTTGCCCAGACAACGCCAGCACGAAGATGCTTTGCAGTCCAGAGAATGCGTGAACCCTTATCGGTCCAGATTCCAGCTGAGAGTCCATAAGGGGTGTTATTCGCCTTTTCAATTGCTTCTTGTGGCGTACGGAATGAAATAACAGAGAGAACTGGGCCAAAGATTTCTTCGGTTGCGATGCGGTGTGCCTGTGTTACGCCGGTAAAGATTGTTGGCGGGAACCAGAAGCCTTTTGTTGGAATAGCGCAGCTTGCGGAAAAACGCTGTGCGCCTTCAGTGTCACCTGAATTTGAAAGCTCGGTGATCTTATTGAGCTGTTCGCGTGAGTTAATGGCACCGATATCAGTGTTCTTATCGAGTGGATCACCAAGTCGAATGAGTTCCATTCTGCGCTTGAGTTTTTCTAGGAGCTCATCCTGAACGTTCTCCTGAACAAGCAGACGAGAGCCGGCGCAACAGACATGGCCCTGGTTGAAGAAGATTCCGTTGACGATACCTTCGACCGTCTCATCGATAGGAGCATCTTCAAAGACAATGTTTGCACCTTTTCCACCGAGCTCAAGTGTCAGTCCCTTACCAGTGCCAGCAACTGAGCGCGCAATCAGCTTTCCAACATCGGTCGATCCGGTAAATGCAATCTTGCTGATATCAGGGTGGTTAACAATTGCAGCACCTGTTGCACCATCGCCGGTGACGATATTGACGACTCCTGCTGGAAGTTCGGCTTGTTCACAGACCTGAGCGAAGAGCAATGCGGTCAGCGGTGTTGTCTCTGCCGGCTTTAATACAACGGTATTTCCGGTTGCTAGAGCTGGCGCTATTTTCCACGCAAGCATTAATAGTGGGAAGTTCCAAGGAATAATCTGTCCAACAACACCGTACGGCTTTGGGTTTGAACCTACACCGGCATGATCTAGTTTGTCGGCCCATCCTGCATGATAGAAAAAATGTGCTGCAGCTAGTGGCACATCCACATCACGAGTTTCGCGGATTGGCTTTCCATTATCCATTGTCTCAAGTACTGCAAATTCGCGAGCACGCTCTTGCATAATGCGAGCAATGCGATAGAGATACTTACCGCGCTCTGCCGGCGCCATCTTCGACCAAATTTTTAAACCAGCCTGAGCAGCTTTAACTGCTTTATCTACATCTGCTTTTTCGGCATAACCAATCTTTGCGAGCACCTCTTCTGTCGCAGGGTTGATTGTTGTAAATGTCTTTCCTGATTTAGGTGCAACAAACTTGCCACCGATATAGAGCTTATAAACCGGGTCAATTGTGACGATCGCCTTTGACTCAGGTGCGCTGGAGTATTCAAATGTCATCGTTAATCCAATGTTACGTAGTTAGGGCCTTCGTAATGGCCAGAGGTGAGTTTCTTGCGCTGCATTAAGAGATCATTGAGAAGTGCACTTGCACCGATTCGGAATAACTCTGGATTGAGCCATTCTTCGCCTGCTGTCTCCTTTACTAGAACGAGCTGCTTGATTGCATCTTTAGTTGTTCTAATTCCACCGGCAGGCTTAACGCCAATGCGCTGACCTGTCATCTGATAATAATCACGGACCGCCTCTAACATCACCAAGACGACTGGCGCAGTTGCCGCTGGGGAAATTTTGCCGGTGCTTGTCTTGATGAAATCTGCCCCTGCCGCCATCGCCAAGAAAGAGGCCTTACGGACATTGTCATAGGTAACGAGCTCGCCAGTCTCAAGAATGACCTTGAGATGAGCCTTTCCCTCACAGATTGATTTAATGTAAACGATTTCACTAAAGACCTTCTCAAGGTCCCCGGAAAGGAAAGCTCCGCGATCGATGACCATATCGATCTCTGTCGCCCCATTGGCAATTGCATCCTTGGTATCGCGCTCTTTAACTTCAAGGGATGCACGACCGGATGGAAATGCTGTCGATACTGCAGCGACTGGAATATCGTGGCCGCCACTTGCATCGAGATGAGTGCGTGCAATCGAAACCATATCGTTGTAAACACAGATTGCACCGACATGTGGAACTGTTGCATCAGATGGATCCGGGCGAATTGCTTTATTACAAATCGCTTTTACTTTTCCTTCAGTGTCAGAACCTTCGAGAGTTGTTAAATCAATCATGCTAATTGCCATATCAATTGCCCAGCGCTTGCTCGCAGTTTTAATACTTCGAGTTGCAAGCATCGCTGCGCGGGCATCTGCGCCAACCTGATCTACCGGCGAGAGGGTTCGCAAAAAACCTTTAATTGAGGTCAGCGATCCATCAGTAAGTGCCATGGCGCAATCTTAACCTCATCAGGACTTACTGAGAAGGGATATTCTCGTTATTCTTATGCGTATGAAGCCAACACCGATAGTTCTCGATTGCGACCCAGGCCACGATGATGCACTTGCAATGATTCTGGCAGCCTACAACC
>WLPB01000151.1 GCA_009698975.1 Actinomycetota bacterium
AAGACTTCTTAGTTTCTGACTACTAAAGCTCCAGACTGTTCCACCAATGACATAACCCTCATCGACTATTCCTGCAGCCCATGGACCTACTTCATCGACATGGTATTTAGGCCTGGACTTTTCAGATTGACCTCTCTTTGCCATCTTGATTGAAGAGTCAATCTCTTGAACATTGTTCATCAGGTGCTCAATGACGGCGTGAGATTGGGCTACAACGCCGATCTTCCAACCCTGCTTGGCCAATTTAGCGATGACATGTGCACCGACATATGTTTTACCTGTGCCAGGCGGGCCTTGTACGGCCACATAACTGTTGTCACTGTCGAGAAGTGAAGCTGTTATATCTTCAACTGGGTCACCGGAATGCGTGAGTGAACCAGAGAGCTGCCGTGGATCTCGTCGCAAGAGAACATCACACCAGGCAGTATTTGGAAATAGGGGAAGATTCTCAGCCTTACGCGCCAAGGTGCCTGCGCCAAGTTCGTCGCGGAGGATTTTTGAGATAGTGGAAGTGTCAATGGGCGAGCCAGGAAGAATCGCCATGGGCGCGGTATCCCACATTGGAAAGTTCTTTTTCTCTATCTCTTCGAAGACAACTTTTGAGTTATCGATTTCTACAATTTTTGCATCTGAGAATCCGCGAGTACTGCCTTGGATTTCCTTGAAAGCACTGGGCGCTACTTCATAGAGAAGTTGAGGGATATGCTCGAAATCGAGGACATGCGAAAGGTCTACTCCGTCAGCTTCAATTGTGACTGTGCGTCTGTGATTGCGTTGACGCCCACTTATCGTCCATGGACCAACTTCGACTTTCGTAGGAATCACAACATCGTTGAATGCATCCATCTCATCGAGATCTTTGAGTGCGCGTTCAAAGATTGCCCACCATGCTGGCCTCGCCTCTCTCTGATGGAAAGAGACTGCAGCGGCCAAGAGAGCTAAAGCTTGCTGCTCCTCGCTTCGATTCCCTTTATCGGCTGGAACGCCATCGAGTAATTGCAGTGCGATTGGGAGTTCATGCTCGCCATCAGAAATCATCTCTGCCTTTGCTTCATGGACTGGGCGCAGTGCAGCGATATCTATGCCATTGGCGAGGGCTTGTTGGCGGATCCACTGATCGAGTTGCTGGGTCGAGTCAACATCGTCCTTGTTATAGCTCTTGATCTCTTCCAGAATCTTTGTGAATTCAGCCTCTTTGCCATCGCGCAGGCGGCCGAGCGCTTTTTCAAATTGAACAACGCTGCCGACTGCGTTAGAGACTTCCTTATCGCGGTTGCCAGTCCAGTAAACCTTCTCAATGTATTTGATGGACATGGACTCAGTAGAGAAGCGGAAGGCGTTACGAACAAGGGCATAGAGATCTACAAATAAGCCCTCGCGGATAAGGCTATCTACTTCAAATTCGAGAACTCCATGGCGCTGGGCCAAGCGCAACATGGCGCTGACTTCGTAGGAGGCGTAGTGATAGACATGCATATCTGGAAAAGTTTTTCGTCGCTCAATTAGATACTGAATGAACTCGATGAAGGCGATTTTCTCTTGCGCTAAATCGCGCGCATCGAAAGTTTTAAACTCAAGATCGGAACCGTTACGAAAAAGATAGCCGAACATGTATTCAAGTCCAGCACCATCGTTGGCGAAGGGGTCGCCCTCCATATCAAACCAAATATCACCTTCACTGCTCTCGGGCATGAGTCCAAAGGCTTCGATGCTCTTGATTTCATAAATTGGTTTCGGTGCGCCTTCACCCTTGACTTGAATTGCGGCTTGATCGCGCAGGGTGGCAAAGGTTGCCTTGGAAACTTCGCGCGGTAACTTTGGCCGATCTTCATCTTGAGCCACTGCCATCTGATCAATTGTTGTGATGCCATTGGTAACTAGAAGCGATCGCGAAGTAGATCTAATTCCTTGAATCAGAGATAAATCCCGATCCTGGCGACGACCGGTATCGCAATGCGTGGACCAACGGCATCTGGCACAGGATTCTTTTGGGGGAGCCCACTGTGGCGTAGGGAGGGAATCGTAGGTATCGAGTCGCTCGCGCACTCGCTTCATAAAGAATTGAGCAAGATCAATAAGGTCGAGCGCAGATGTGCTCCACTTGGCATCGCCTCCGAGCCAGAGATGTACTTTCTGTGGCGTTGCTAGGTTGAGCTCTTGCATGATTGCTGCGTAAGTGGCGACCTGGAGAACTGCAGCGCGTTTTGCACTTCTGGCAGATTTTGCATCGACTGGGTCATAGACGAAGCGACCTTCGGAATCTTTGAGCGGTTGGCCAGAGTCATCTTTTACAAGAATGAGAAAGTCAGCGAAACCGAGAAAGGAGTTGGTGAAGAAAGTCGCTTGGTAGATAGTCTCGATGCCGTCGCTGATTGCTGTGAGGGTTTTCTCGTGTGCTGCAAGTAGTGCATCGTGCGCAAATCCGGCGGGAGCAACATCGATGAAAGACCCTTTGGACTTTAGCTCCTGGGCGAGTTTTCTCTCGTGAACAATTCCTTGTTCGGCTAAGAGTTCGAGCTCGGGACTATCTTCGCGCGGAGCAGGTGGCAACAACTCATTGATAACCGACCACTCGAGATGAAGTCTGTGGTTGCATTCAAGTTCGGCGATTACATCTCTGGGGGAGATGACCCACCTATCTTGGATTTTTCTCACTTAACTACTTCGCTCCAACCCTTTTTGATGTTCTCGGTAATCATAGCTTCTGCGATTTTTACCGCCTCTTTCTCATTCGGAGCTAGGCGAACTTCTCGATCGAGTGGTGACTTTCGGGTCGATGAGTAATCAGTCCAGTGCACGACATAGGCTGGGTATCCGGCGGATTCCTTATTAGTCTTCCAGATTAAAAGTTTACGAACATCAACTTTTCCAGAGCCTTCCTTGCTCCAGACTTGGCGGCGGATAACTTCGCTGGTGCCAAGCTTGATTTCGTCGCTGACATCGGCAATCGGGATAAGTCGAGTGATTTGGTTCCAGCCGATATCTTCAAAGGTGCATGCCTTATCGTTGCGAAGTCGAATGACGACAGCGTTATGGACTGAGGCGCTGTTGCTCCAGCCACTGACCTTCCAGCCGTCGGCTGAGTAATCAAGACGCGGATGCTTAATTGCCTTGCCTTGTAAATCTTCTAGTTGAAGGTCTACACACTTGAGTTCGACTACAAGTCGCGGTTCGACGAGTTGATACATGACTCCAGAACTTCCGCTGATGCGGCGGTAAGAGCTTGCCTTAACGCTTGGCGCTAATTGCTGATGAAGCTCTTTTCTAAATGCAACATCACCGACAGCGCCGGTCGTGGTCACGGGAATCCAACTGCCATCTTCATTGAGGAGTCCGAAGAGAAGTGACCTGACGACGAGAGATCCATCGGCTTCGCGGCTTTCGATAAAGCCGATGATTGCAGCATCTAGATCTTTGGT
>WLPB01000152.1 GCA_009698975.1 Actinomycetota bacterium
CGCGCGGTGATTGCCCGTCTTGGCAGGGGCTGCGAAATAGGTCTTTGGGTACCAGCGACGAGCAAGCTCTTTAATCGATGAGACATCGATGGTTCGGTAGTGAAGGTATTCATTCAACTTCGCCATATCGCGAGCGATGAAATTGCGATCGACTGAGACAGAGTTTCCTGCCAAAGGAGATTTACCTAGCTCGGTACCAGCTGATTGCAGATAAGTAAGTATCTGTTCTTCAGCCGCTGACATCGAAATTCCATTAGGGATCTCAGTGATCAGTCCTGAAGAGGTATGCATCTCGCGGACAAAGTCATTCATGGAATCGAGCTGACCTTGCGTTGCATGAATGACAACATCAACGCCATCGCCAATCACATTTAAATCAGAGTCGGTAACAAGGACTGCGATTTCAACGAGGGCATCGGTCGTGAGATCGAGCCCCGTCATTTCGCAATCTATCCAGATCAAGTGTGGCAAGACAGCAGTCATGGGGGAAGGGTACCTATCATCCGGGCGGAACGAATCCGGGGCTGATTTCACCATTCGTTCACCTTGAGTTCACCCAAAGTCCGAATTTCGCCCTCGATTTACAGCCATTATCTGCCCATGGCAATTGAGCTCAAGGAACGTCCCGCGCCCCCGTCACCCCGCGAGATCACTACAAAGCCTCGACGTTCAGATCAAGTTTTCCGCATGGTTGTTACTGCGGGCGGAATGGCATCACTCGTCATTCTTGGTTTGATTGCGCTCTTTCTCTCAATTAAAGGCGTGCACATTCTTGTTGAAGAGAAGTTTGGATTTATCACCGGTTCTGCATGGGAAGTAATCACTGATGAGACCGGAGCAGTAACACAATCCAACTTCGGAATTGGTGCGATGCTCATCGGAACCATGCTCTCGGCGGTTATTGCAATCTCTGTGGGTGTTCCTATCTCTGTACTCAGTGCGCTCTATTTAACTTTCTATGCAAACGGAAAAGTTAAGAAGTTCCTCATCTCTGTTATCGATTTGATGGCTGCATTCCCATCACTGCTCTTCGGTTTCTGGGGCTTCTTCGTATTTATGTCTTCAGCTGAATACTGGGCAAAATTAATTAACAAGTACCTTGGATTCATTCCTATCTTTGATGTTCCAACTCCCATCTTTGAACGCTCACCTTTTATTGCAGGACTTGTCCTTGCAATCATGATCATCCCAATCGTTACCTCGATCTCCCGTGAAATCTTCGACCAGACTCCACTTGATCGAGTGCAAGCGGCATACGCACTTGGTGCAACAAAACTTGCAATGATCAAAGCGGTAGTTATCCCTTATGGCCGCGGTGGAATCATCGGCGGAGCAATGCTCGGTCTTGGCCGCGCAATGGGAGAAACCGTTGCGGTTTACACAGTTCTAAACGTTGTTTACCAGGTGAACTGGCAGCTGCTATTTGGTGCAGGCGGAAACGTTGCATCTCTTATTCTTCTTAAGTTCGGTGAAGCTGGTCCTTACGAAGTTGACGCACTAATGGCTGCGGGATTGATTCTCTTCCTGCTCACCCTCTTGGTCAACGCAACTGCAGATTTGCTCATTACACGCTTCGGAGGTAAGGGACGATGAAAAAAGCGATTCCTGCGCCACGGAAGCCTTGGCAGCCAACTGCGCTCGATAAGTTGGAAGACTTGCTTATTGTAATCGCTGCATTTGGCCTTGCTGGTGCTTCAGTTAAATTCACTGGACTCAATGGCAAGCTCGGATTTTTCTTCTCACTCTTCTTCGCACTACTTATTCTTAACTTCGGATTCCATTACTTAAAGCGCGGAACTGCTGCAGCTAAAGATTCACTTCTTCAAGTTCTTGCTGTGATGGCCATTGTGATCACCTTGATTCCAATCGTCAGTATCGTCGCAACAGTATTTAGCAAAGGCTATAAAGGTCTTCACTGGGGAATCCTCACAAAAGATATGGCACTTGCATCCGTTAACGACCCGATCGCAAATGGTGGATTGCTACACGCGCTAGCCGGAACGATTATCATGGTTGGTGGCGCACTGATTATCAGCTTCCCAATCGGAGTCCTCACCGCTCTTTATCTCACCGAGATTCGTGGCCCACTTGCTCGACCAATTAAATTCCTTGTTCAAGCAATGTCTGGTGTGCCATCGATTGTTGCCGGCCTCTTCATTCTTTCAAGTCTTATCTACCCAGTAACAAAGCAGCTTTCAGGTTTGATGGGATCACTCGCTCTTACCATTTTGATGATTCCAACTATTGCTCGCACGGCAGAAGAAATGCTCCACCTGATTCCAAATGAATTACGTGAAGCTGGTGTTGCACTGGGCGGAACTCAATGGCGCACTGTTGCAGGAGTAGTTCTACCAGCAGCAAAGAGCGGCCTCGTGACTGCAATCATTCTTGGAATCGCCCGCATCATTGGTGAAACGGCACCTCTACTTCTTGTTTCGGGTGGCGGAGATGCGCTCAACCTCAACCCAACACAGGGCGCTATGGGATCACTTCCTTATTACATCTGGAAGGCGTTCCTTACCGGCGGAACTGAAGAAGCATTTGCTCGCGCATGGGGCGGTATGTTGGTGCTCCTTAGCTTCATCTTTATTCTCTTTGGATTAGCACGCTACTTAAGCGGACGAAAGGTTGGGTAGCACGATGACCGATTCAAGAAATATTAATAACGAAGATAAGGATGAGAACAAGATGACAACAGCCCACGCACAGCCAGCATCACTTGCAAACGTTGCATCAGCGCGCACCTTGTCACAGCCAGGTACAGCGCTCCTCGGCACAGGTCTTGAGACTCGTAGCGTTCACGCGTGGTTCGGTAAGAAGCATGTTCTCTCAGATGTAACTTTGGATTTTGCCGCAGGAACTGTGACAGCCCTTATCGGCCCATCAGGTTGCGGTAAGTCAACATTCCTTCGCACACTCAACAGAATGCACGAATTTATTCCAACAGCTGCAATGGCTGGAGAAGTTCTTCTCGATGGAAAAGATATTTACTCACCAGGTACAGATGTCACCAAGATTCGTCTTCGCGTAGGCATGGTCTTCCAGAAGCCGAACCCATTCCCATCAATGACTATCGGTGAAAACGTTCTCTCTGGTCTCAAGCTCGCGCAGCTTAAGAAAGAGAACACGGATGATCTCCTTGAGTCCTGCCTTACACGCGCAGGTCTATGGAATGAAGTTAAGGACCGTCTCGGAGAACACGGTGGCGCGCTCTCAGGTGGCCAGCAGCAGCGTCTCTGTATCGCTCGCTCACTTGCAGTTGAACCACAAGTTCTCTTGATGGATGAACCATGTTCAGCGCTCGACCCAGGATCAACATTTAGAATTGAAGAGACAATCGGCGAACTCGCAAAGACAATGACAATC